>CAYPUW010000281.1:0-3493 GCA_964413925.1 uncultured Rhodobacter sp.
AAGATCGACCAGTTCGACCTGATCATCTTTGACCGCTATCGTCGGCGCGGAATTTTGCCCTCGATCTATCTGGATAATGTGGCGCGCTATGTCGAAGATGGCGGTGCGGTGCTGGTCGCCGCCGGTCCTGCCTTTGCCGGTGCCGAGAGCCTTTATCGCTCGCCACTTGCGCGCATCCTGCCTGCCACGCCGACGGCGGGGATGTTTGAAACCGGTTTCGTGCCCAAAATCTCCAAGCTGGGCGAGCGTCATCCAGTGACCGCCGGACTTGAGAAATTCGCGCCGCGTCCGCCTGACAAAGACGGCAATCCCGGCTGGGGGCGCTGGTTTCGCATGGTCGATTTGGACAAACGCTCCGGTGATACGGTGATGACCGGACCCAAGGGTCGCCCACTTTTGATACTGGATCGGGTTGGCAAGGGTCGGGTCGCGCTGCTGGCCTCTGATCAGGCGTGGCTGTGGAGTCGTGGCTTTGAAGGGGGTGGTCCGCAGCTTGAACTTTTGCGGCGTCTGGCCCATTGGATGATGAAAGAACCCGAGCTTGAGGAGGAGTCCCTCAGCGCCTCTGCCAAGGGCCGTGATGTTACGGTTATTCGCCGCTCGTTGAGCGAAAAAAACCGCGTTCTGACCATCACAAACCCTGATGGAAAGGTCTCTAAACAGCCCTTGAACGAGGTCGCGCCCGGTCGTTATGTGGCCAAATTCACCGGCAGTCAGGACGGGCTTTATCGCTTGCGGGAGGGCAAGAAAAACGCGGTGATCGCTCTTGGCCCCGCCGCGCCAAAAGAGTTTGAAAACGCAATTTCAACCTCCGATCTGTTGGCCCCGCTGGCCCGCGCGACCCGTGGCGGGGTGCATCGTTTGGCCGATGGTGTGCCCGATATCCGTTTTGTGCGCGAGGGTCGAACGGCAGCCGGTCGCGGCTGGATCGGTCTTGTGCGTCGCAACGCCTATGTGACCACGGATATTCGCCTGCGCCCCATCGGCTCGGCGCTGATATTTCTGCTGCTGGCGGCATTGGCGATGCTGGGTGCATGGTGGCGCGAGGGCCGATAGTCGAGATGCCTAACGTCGTCGCGCTGGACATTTCCCCGGAAATTAGGTAAATTGGTAATATAATTTTACCAATCCTCAGGACGACCCCATGGACATGCCTGCGCCAAACCCCCTGATCCTGTCTCGCAAGGGCGAGATCGTGCGCGCTCTGATGGCAGTTCTGCCAGAGGGCGCGGTGATCCATGATCCAAACGAGACCCGCGCATATGAGTGCGATGCGCTGACTGCTTATCGCTGCGCGCCGCTCTGCGTGGTGTTGCCCGCCTCCACCGAAGAGGTCGCGCGCGTGTTGAAAATTTGCCACACCGAAGGGGTGCCGGTGGTGCCGCGCGGCTCTGGCACATCGCTCGCAGGCGGGGCATTACCCACCGCCGATTGCGTGGTTCTTGGGGTGGCTCGCCTCAATCAAGTGATTGAAACAGATACGGAAAATCGGTTCATTCGTGTCCAGTCAGGTCGCACAAATCTCAGCGTAAGCGGAGCGGTTGAGGCGATGGATTTCTTCTACGCGCCTGATCCCTCCAGCCAGCTTGCCTGTGCAATCGCTGGAAATATCGCCATGAATTCGGGTGGTGCGCATTGCCTGAAATACGGGGTCACTACCAATAATCTGCTTGGCGTCACGCTGGTTTTGATGGACGGAACCGTGCTTGAACTTGGCGGCGCGCATCTTGATGCGGGAGGTCTTGACCTGCTCGGGGTGATTTGCGGCTCCGAAGGTCAACTTGGCGTGGTTACCGAGGCGACCTTGCGGATTTTGCCCAAACCCGAAGGTGCGCGCCCGGTTTTGATCGGCTTTGATACCAGCGAGGCCGCTGGTGCCTGCGTCTCCGACATCATAAAAGCCGGCGTCTTGCCCGTCGCGATCGAGTTCATGGACCGCCCTTGCATTCGTGCCACCGAGGCATTTGCCCATGCGGGCTACCCCGATGTCGAGGCGCTGTTGATCGTCGAGGTCGAAGGCTCAGCCGATGAAATCGCCTATCAACTCGGCAAAATAATCGAGATCGCCCGCACGCACGACCCCGCCGAACTGCGCGAAAGCACCAGCCCCGAAGAGTCTGCCCGCATCTGGGCCGGGCGCAAATCCGCCTTCGGGGCCATGGGCCAGATCAATGACTACCTCTGTCTTGATGGCACAATCCCTGTTTCAGAGCTGCCTTACGTGCTGCAACAAATCCGCGAACTATCCGGTCAGTACGGCCTTGACGTGGGCAATGTATTTCACGCGGGCGACGGCAATATGCACCCGTTGATTCTGTTTGATGCCAACAAATCTGGCGACCTGGAAAAGGCCGAGGCCATGGGGGCCGATATCCTAAAGCTCTGCGTCAAAGTTGGCGGTTGTTTGACCGGCGAACACGGGGTCGGGGTCGAAAAAAGAGACCTCATGCAGGTGCAATACACCCCCGCCGACATTGCCGCGCAACTCGCCATAAAAGACGTGTTTGATCCGGCTTGGCTGCTTAATCCCGCCAAGGTTTTCCCGCTTGAGGCGACCGAAACCCGCCGCGCCACCGCCGTCTAGGCGACGCGCCTCACTCCTATTGGACCTCTGACCATGACCCCAGAAAACGAGCAAGCGCTCAGCGATATTATCAAATCCGCGACCGGGCCTTTGCGTATTTCAGGTGGCGGAACCCGCCCGATCGGGAACGCATTTGACGGCGCAGATATCAACACCAGTGCCCTGAATGGCGTCACCCTTTACGAACCGGGAGCGCTGACGCTGGTGGCGAAATCCGGCACGCCATTATCCAAGATCGAGACACTATTGGCAGGCGAAGGTCAGCGCCTAGCCTTTGAACCAATGGACCATCGCGGCCTGTTGTCCACCACGGGCGAGCCGACCATCGGTGGCATGGTCGCGGCCAATATTTCCGGCCCAAGGCGGGTTCAAACCGGCGCTTGCCGCGATTTTCTCCTCGGTGTGCGTTTTGTCGATGGTGCGGGAAACATCATCAAAAACGGCGGACGGGTAATGAAAAACGTGACCGGATATGATCTGGTCAAACTGATGGCTGGCAGCTTTGGCACCCTTGGCGTCTTGACCGAAGTTTCGCTGAAGGTTCTGCCAACGAGCGAGGTTCAGGCCAGCCTGCTTATCGACGGTCTGGAGGATGCGCGCGCGATCAAGGCCTTGTCGATGGCCCTCGGTTCGCCGTTTGAAATCTCGGGAGCGGCGCATATTTCGACCCCCGAACCAACGACGATGATCCGCCTTGAGGGCTTTGCCGCGTCGGTCGCCTATCGGGCAGAGCGGTTGCGCGAGCGGTTGCAGCAATTTGGAGATATTCGGATTGAAACTGACATTGAGCGCAGCAATATCCTTTGGCGGGATTTGCGAGATGTCGTGCCATTTTCGCAGGCTCTCGGCGATGTGTGGCGCATCTCGCTCAAACCGACTGATGGCCCAAAAGTAGGCAATAAACTGCGC
>CAYPUW010000282.1:0-3424 GCA_964413925.1 uncultured Rhodobacter sp.
CGGCATCTCGTGCTTTCGATTATATGCAGCTGCTCTTCATTTGGCGGCCTGTTCAAGAATCTTGCACAATTATTGCGGTCTGTGAATCCCCTATCTGAAAAAATACCCTAGTATTTTGAAATCAGGCAAGATTCCGCTGGTTTCGGGGCCGGCTCCCATATCCGGACCTAGCGCCAGAATGCCACCCATTCTATCAGTTGTATGAACTTTTCCGCCGCTTGCAGGCGCATTTCGCCGCCGAGGAATACTTGATCACCAACCAAGGCGGTCACGATGAGAACTGCCAGAGCCAGCGCCGTTTTATTGTCCATTTATTCCTCGTGATTGGCAAACAATTGCCTTTCGCCACCCTATGCAGGTGTGAAGGCTATTTTCAACTGCTCAAAAGGGGGTTAAACTTAAAGGCGACGGGTTGTTCTGGTCGCCAAGTTTGCGCCCAGCTCGGCCCAGTGGTGGGGACGCATTTTGCGGGCAAATGGATAAAATGCCCGTCAAGAGCAACAAGGCGAAGTGGCATTGACGGCAATGGGCGACAAAAGCATGGACGAAATAGCACAGCATAAAGCGCGGATTTACGCGGCGTTAGATCAGGTCTCCAAGATCATAACGGTGTCTGAACATCGAGATCAGGATGAGGAGCGGGTTCGTGAGCGAGACGCGGATGTGATCGAGGAACTGGAGGCGGCACTTGCTGAGGAGCGTGCCGATCTTACCAGCGAACGCGGCGCAGTGATTGATTTACAAACCCGGCTGGAGGCGGCGTTAAAGCAAGTCGCGACGGCCGAGATTGCGCGGGATGCGGCCAATGAAGCCCGCGCAGCTGTTGAGGAGGCCGCTCGACAAACCGCTGCACAAACGGCGTCTTCGCCTGTGCCAACCGCCCGGTTTGAGGCGACGATTACGCGCTTGAACGCACGGATCGAAAATCAGGAAATCCAGTTCCAGCGCCTGAAAAGCGCGACGGCGCAGCTTCGCGAATCGATTGGTATTTTGCGTATCCGCAACGCTGACATGCTGGCCGACCCAGGCGTGATTAATCAGGCAATGATGGCAGAGCTTGAAGCGCTCAAATCCACCCGCGCCGCAGATGTGGACGAGATGGATACGATTTTGGAAGAACTGAAACCGTTGGTGGAGGGCCAGATTAATGCCTGAAGTAGATATTCATATTGGTGGCCGGGTTTTTCAGGTTGCCTGTCAGGAGGGCGAAGAGCATTTCTTGCAATCTGCCGCTGGCTTGCTCGACACAGAGGCGCAATCTTTGGCCGAGGTGTTGGGCCGCGTGCCCGAATCCCGGATGCTGTTGATGGCGGGTTTGATGCTGGCCGACAAAACCGCCGGGCTGGAGGAGCAATTGCGTGCAGCTCAGCTTGAACTGTCGCAAATGGCCTCTACGCGAAAGCCGGTGGTTGTTGCGCCCAAAGAGGTGGAGATACGTGTCGAGGTGCCGACTATTCCCGACGAGATCGTCACGGAATTTGCGAAAATAGCGGATCTGGCCGAAGGGCTGGCGTCGCAGATCGCGGATGCGGCGGCGGAATAGCTATTTAGGGTCTGGACCCACCGCCGTTGCCTCGATTTCGACCAGGGCAGCGTCCTCGATCAGGGCCGCGACCACGACCATTGCCATCGCCGGATAATTGCGCCCGAACCGCTTGCGATAAATCGTGCCAATTTGTTTCAAATTATCGAGATAAAGTCGTTTGTTGGTGATGTACCACGTCAGCCGGACCAGATGCTCGGGTCCGGCATTTGCCTCGGCCAGCACAGCGCAGATATTTTGCAGGCATTGATCGACCTGAGCCGCAAAATCATCGGTCTCAAACACCTGCTGCGCGTTCCAGCCGATTTGGCCTCCCAGAAAAATCAATCTCCCGCTTGCAGCCACCCCATTGGCATATCCGGTCGCCGGTTTCCAGTTTTTGGGGTGCAACAATTCATGGGCGTAATGCTCGGTCATCGGTGGCTCCTTTAGGTTTGCCGCAGCTTTTGGGCGAGCATTTCGGGCCAGGGCGCTGGCCTCGCTGACACAAGATCAATTCTAACCAGAGTGGAGCGCACGGTCATTCTGTGCTGCTCGTCGCAGGTGGCGTGGATCAGAATTTCAAGGCTGCTATTACCAACGCGTTTGACCGCAAGATCGAACATCAACCGATCGCCGAGGCGGCTTGGCGCGTGAAATTCCGCCTCGATCTTGACCGTCGGAACCCCGTTCTTGTCGACAAAATGCATGGCCGCGAAATCATAACCCACATGGTCGCGAAAATAACGCTCAATCACGGAGTTTATCATCTCGAAATAGCGCGGATAAAACACGATCCCGGCGGGGTCGCAGTGTTGAAACTCCACATCGATCTGGGTTTGCCAACTCATAATTCAGTCCTGACGCGCCACAGTTCAGCAAACAGTTCGACCTCGATCATCTTGCGCAAATAGGCGACGCCGCTGGTGCCGCCAGTGCCGCGTTTGAGGCCGATGATGCGCTCGACCGTTGTCACATGATTGAACCTCCAACGGCGAAAATAGTCTTCGAAATCAACAAGTTTCTCGGCCAACTCGTAAAGCTCCCAGTGATCTTGGGGGGCTTGATAGACCTGTTTCCACGCAGCAATCACGCCATCATTCGCGGTGTGTGTTTGGCTGATATCCCGTTCAAGAACCGAGGTAGGAATGGCAATTCCGCGTCGGGCGAGCAAGCGCAGCGCCTCGTCATAAAGGCTGGGGCGGGCAAGCTCTGCCTTTAGCAATGCGAGGATTTCCGGGCGGTGAGAATGTGGGCGCAGCATCGCCGCATTTCGGTTGCCAAGTGCATATTCCACCAGTCGATATTGATGGGATTGAAAGCCCGATGACTGCCCCAAATCGTCGCGAAACTGGGTGTACTCGCTAGGCGTCATCGTGCGCAAAACATCCCAAGCGTTGTTGAGCTGCTCGAAAATCCGGGCAACGCGACTGAGCATTTTGAATGCCGGTTGGAGCATGTCTTGACGGATCGCCTCGCGTGCGGCTCCGATTTCGTGCAAGGCCAGTTTCAGCCACAGTTCCGAGGTCTGATGCTGGATGATAAACAGCATTTCGTCATGGGCGCTGGTGCGGGTTTCCTGTGCGCCGAGGATGTCGTCCAGATGCAGATAATCGCCGTATGACATGCGCCCATCAAACGACATTTCTGCCCCATCTTCAGAGGGATCAAAGGCTTTCTTCATGTAACTTTTTCTCTCAGTTTGAATTGTGGCTGATCCCAAATTCGATTTGTGATCACATTTTCCAGGATTTTGACGGCTTCCAGCACGTCCGCTGCATCAAGATATAGAGGCGTAAAGCCGAACCGGATGGTGTCGGGCGCGCGAAAATCGCCGATCACCCCATGCGCGATCAACGCTTGTTTGACGGCAAAAGCTTCGGAAAACCTGAAGGAAACTTG
>CAYPUW010000283.1:0-3403 GCA_964413925.1 uncultured Rhodobacter sp.
GCGTATCACAAATATCGGTAGCCGTGATGCTTAAGTTGGGAAACTTTCGTGCTAAGACAATCGAAATTGCCCCTGAACCTACCCCTTATCGATCGCCTGATAATAACAGACCTCAAAATGCAAAAACGGATGGTCCTCAACACAACCCCAATAGCGCCCAAACAGCGTGTCGCGACCGATGAAATTGAGCGCACCTGCCACCCACCGCCCCTCGCGCTCACATAAAATCAAAAGCGTTTCTTGGCGCAAATTCGCCTGCACCTCGTCAAAAAACGCTCGGGTCAAATATGGAGTACCCCATTTTCTCCCCCCTGTATCCTGATAGAACCGCCAAAACGCGTCCCAATGTTGTTCCTGAATCTCTTCGCCACTAAACTGGTGGATCATGCCCCCAAAACGCGCCGCGCCGTTACGTTCACGACGGATAGCTTTGCGCTTTCGCGACGACAAACGAGACAGAAACTCATCAAAATCCGCGTAACCATCATTGTGCCAATGAAACTGCTGGCCAGTGCGCTGCATCAGACCAAGCTCCTGACCAAAACGTGCCTCGTCTTCTGTGCAAAACGTTACATGAAACGACGAAAGGTGGTTTTCCGCCGCAAGCTTTATGGCCGATTGAACAAGGGTTGTCCGCCCGATCTCTGCATACTCCTGCAAAACCAGAAACCGGGGACCCGCCACCGGCGTAAACGGCACCGCGGCCTGAAGCTTCGGATAATACCGCCCGCCCGCGCCCTCAAACGCGTTGGCCCAGCCGTGATCAAACACGTATTCTCCCTGACTGTGATATTTCAAATAAAGCGGCATCGCCGCGATCAACCGACCATCAAGACGCACCAGCAAATGCCTCGGACTCCAGCCACACCCATCTGCGACAGAGCCGCTTTTTTCCAGCGCATTCAAAAACTTATGGGTGGTAAACGGATCAATTGCCCGACTAGATTCTGGGCACGCGAGCGCGTCCCAGTCTCGCGCTGAGACATCGGAAATGCGACGAACTACCTCAATCTCGATCTGCTCACTGCCCGCCATAATCTCCCGCAACCATATTGGTGATTTGTTAATTTGCTTCAGGCAAGATAGCTTTCAAATGTGATATTGTCCGCAAAGTTTCGCGCGCGGGCTTCTTGTTGTTTGGATCGCACGGTCCAGCACAGGATTTTCACACCCAACGCCTTGAGTTCGGCAACCCTCTTGCTGGCCAAATCGCCACGTTCATGCGAAATAAAGCTGGCGTTTAGCCGCGCAACATCTGGGATTTTCGACAGCTCAGCGCGGCGCTCGGGCGGCAAAAAATCCCAAACGGAGTGGGCGAAATTTGCCGTCACCAATCCACAAGAGACCTGTGGCGCATATCGTGAAAACATGGCAATCGCATTCGGGTTGAAAGACATCACCGCAACAGGCCCCCGATAGCTCGACAATTGCCGCGCGATCTCGGCTTCCAACGCTCCGGAGGTCGGCCCCAAACGGCCATGTTGATCCTTGATCTCGATCAGCAATGGCGCGCGCCCATTAACCAATTCCAAGACTTCCCGCAGGTCAGGAATGTTATCCGCTGCCCCTTTAAGACGGATTTTTCCAAGCTCTTCAGCAGTGCGCGCGCGCACCGATCCGCTTTCGTCAGTCAACCGATCCAGCGTGCCATCGTGAAAAACCATTGCGGTTTGATCGCGGGATGGCTGAACATCAAGCTCAATTCCATAACCATGCCGTATCGCACGCGAAAATGCCGCCAGAGAGTTTTCCGCAATGCCATTTGCAACATCGTGCAAACCGCGATGGGCCAGCGGTTTGCTTAGAAAATCCGGGTGTAACGCCATTATTTGATCCTGAAGATGCCTTCGATCTCGACCGCAACACCAAGCGGCAACGACGAACATCCAACTGCGGCGCGGGCATGCGCACCGGTCTCCCCCAAAAGCTCACCGAGAAAATCAGAGGCGCCATTAATCACCTCGGGATGGTTCTCAAATTCCTGCGTGGCGTTGACAAAACCGCCAAGTTTCACCACTTTATCAAGCCGATCAAGATCGCCATCGCAGGCTGATTTCACTTGCGCCAACAGGTTCAGCGCACAGGCTTTGGCCGCCGCCTGACCCTCGGCAATGGCCATGCTTTCGCCAAGCTTTCCCAAAAACAGCCCGTTTTCATCCTTGGCCACCTGCCCCGAAACGAACACCAGATCGCCACTGATGACATATGGCACATAATTGGCGGCGGGCGCGGGGGCATCAGGCAACTCAACCCCCATTTGTGCAAGCTTGCTCTCGATAATTCCAGTCATGATTCCCCCCGAAAATTTAGCTACTGCGTTGACGCTAACCGCAAAAACTCGGGCTGAAAACCGCTATTTTGTTATTCGCGAAACGCCTTGTTGAAATAGTTTTCAACCGGCTGCAAAAGATAGCTCAGCGGCGTTCTGTCAGTGGTCCGCATATAAGCTTCAACCGGCATCCCAGGCAAAAGCTTCAATCCCTTTAGCTTTTTATACTCCCCAGGATTGGGTTTGATTTCGGCCCGATAATAAGAGGCGCGGGTTACGTCATCAACAAACGCGTCCGCCGAAAGCTTGACCACCTTGCCAAACAGCTCTGGCGTCGTGCGTTGATCAAACGCAGAAAATCTCAGGGTTACGTCCTGCCCAATATGCACCTGATCGATGTGAATAGGGTTGATCTTGGTGGTGATCACCAGCGGCCGGTCTTTAGGAACGATGAACATCACCGGTTCTGCCGCCCGCACAACCGAGCGAATCGTGTGAACTTTCAGCCCATATACCGAGCCGGACACCGGCGCTCGAATATCCAGCCGAGCGAGGTTGTCCTTGATCAGAATACGGCGTTTTGCCAACTCCAATTCGCGATATCGAAGATCGCGCAAGTTGGTGATCGCCTTTTCACGCCGCCCGGTTTCAAGGCGCAAAATACCAATGCCGGTTTCAATCATCCGGCCCGAGGCCTCGGCACGCGCGGCGGAAATCTTGCCAATCTCGCCCTCAAGACGCGCCTGCTCACGCTCCAAGCCTGTCACGCGGGACGCTTGGGCCAGCCCTTTTTCCAGCAGTTTTTTCTGATCGCCCAGCTCACCGCGCACAAGATCGAGTTGCTTTTTCTGTGCCTTTTCCTGCGCTAACAAGCCGTCAATTTGGGCCGCAATCTGTACTTTTCGCTCACTCATCTGTTGGGTTTCGCGCGATTGAGAGGCGCGCCGTGCGGCAAACAACCGGGTCTGGCCAGCCATCAAATCCGCAACCTCAGCACTTTTTGCGGCGGCCGCCAGCAACACCGGATCAAACGAGACCTTATCACGACCATCGCGCTCGGCCTCCATCCGGCCCCGGCGCGCGACCAGATCAAAATATTGGCCGTCAATCACCGACCGCTCTGATTTTAGCGCC
>CAYPUW010000284.1:0-3390 GCA_964413925.1 uncultured Rhodobacter sp.
TAAAATATTATAAATTTCTAATTTTGCCCGCGTATTGCCTTTCGGTAATTGCGGATTTTCCCTTTCAAGGCGTGATGCGGGCGATAGGTGTTGTATTTTTCGACAGCTTTTCGCAGTCCAAACCGCATGGCGCTAATGCTGTCGGCAATCAGATGGTGCCTCGGCCAACTCTGCGCCCTTGGCGCGAAATTCAGAGAGGCTTTGGCGGCGACCGCTGTGGCTCCGTATCTTGGGTTTAGAACTCGGCCCAAATGTCGTTGACAGCCTTCGGTTTGGGACTTGTTCGGTGTACTGGCGGAACGGCAGGATTGGCGTTGGCCTTGGAGTCTTTGGTCCAGGCGATGACAGTGCTGTCAGGTTCGCGCAGTTTGGGCTTGGGCTGGTCACCGCGAAAGGTGAAAAAGCTTACCAAGTCAATTAGCGATGCGGATTGGCGGGTCAGTTCCTGCGATGCCGATGCGCTGTCGTCTGCCAGAGCTGCATTTTGCTGGGTTAATTCGTCCATCTGGCACACTGCCCCCGATACCTCGTCAACGCCGATAGTCTGTTCTTTGCTGGCGTCGGCGATTTCTTCGATCGTGCGCGCAACGTTGCGTACAGCTTCCAGAATTTCGCTCAGGGCTTTGTCGGTTTCACTTACCAATTGGCTACCGGTTTCGACGTGATCGGTGCTCTTGGCGATCAGATCCTTAATTGTCTTGGCGGCGTCACCCGAGCGTTGCGCTAATGTTCGCACTTCAGAGGCGACGACTGCGAACCCCTTGCCTGCATCCCCGGCGCGTGCTGCCTCGACGGCGGCGTTCAAGGCCAGGAGGTTGGTTTGAAACGCAATCGATTCGATGGTGGCTACGATGGCCCCTATTTCTTCCGAACTGTTGCGGATATCGGACATGGCTTGAACTGTGTCGACGACGATACCACGGCCACGTTCAGCCTGTTCGCGGGTCTCCAGCGCCAGTTTAGTGGCTTTGACGGAATTATCGGCATTGGCTTTGACGGTGGCAGCCATTTCCTCCATCGCTGCCGCGGTTTCCTCCAGAGATGCGGCTTGATTTTCGGCGCGCGCCGAAAGTTTTGTCGAGCCGTCGGAGATGTCTTCGGTTGCTTTGTAAATATTTCTGGAAGCGGAGTTCAGCTCTTCAACCAGGCTTTGCAGCTTTTCTATGGTGGCGTTTACGCCTTGCTGGAGCTTTAGGAACTCTCCAGAGAAGTTGCCTTCCATTCGCAGGGTCAAATCGCCGTCGGCCAGGCCACCAACGGCACGACCGACCTCGGTGAGACCGGTCTCGACGGTTGCCAGCAATTCGTTGACGGATTGGGCGAGCGACAGAAATTCGCTGATTGAGAAATCAGCGTCCACCCGCTCGCGAAAATCACCTTCGCCGGCGGCAGTGACGGTCTTGAGCAAGGAGTGTTGAAGATGCTCCATTTCGGTATTTCTCTGATCTGCCACTTCCTCGCGGGAATGGCGTGCCTGCTGTTCTTTCTCTTCGGCCTCTATTCGCGCGACTGCATTGTCACGAAACACCGCCAATGCTTTGCTGATTTCCCCAAACTCGTTGCGCGTGGGTGGAGGGAGTTCTGCGTTCAGGTTGCCTTGTGCAAGTTCCAGCGTGGCGCACACCAGATCGCGAAAACTTCGGCTGATAAACATGACGATTACGGCACAAAAGCCGATCAGAGCGATAGTTGCCAGTCCAAGGGCCAGCAATGCTTTTAGAAAGGTCGCTTTTGCGCTGTCGCGTTTCTCGCTGACATGGGTCTTCAGGTCTTTTTCGAGCAGATTCTCGAGTTTCTTCAAGCCATTGATCTTGTTAGTGATCGCGCCGAACCACTGCGCCGCCGTAACGCCTTGCGTCTCGCCAGTGGCACCGCCCCGCTGGATGATGGCACGTATGCGGTTGACCTCATCTATAGTCGCGCCTTGCATGATGCGCTTATAGAATGTGCGCTCGTCACTACTGGCTAATGTTAGGAATGCCTGTTGGTAGGTTTCTTGCTGATAGGCCAGTTGGCGCAACCTCTCCAACCGCTGCGGGGAAAAGCGGCCGATGGTCAGGCCAGCGGCCCCGACCGCCCGCTCCAGACCGGCGCGTTCTTTGCTTTGCAAGAAATTCTCATAGCCGATCAGGGTGGAAACGATCCGTGGAGCGGATGCAAATTGCGTCAGTTCGACTACACTTGACAGAATTTCGCTCGTGAGCGCGGTATAGGACTTGAGCGCGGCGGCACCAGACAGGGTCATGGCGTCAACCGAACCGCGTAGCTCAGTCAGACCGGAAAGCGTGGTATTCATGCGGTCTACGCTTTGCAAGAAGGCAAGATTATGGCCCGAGCGTTCAAATATGGCCGCTTGATTGGCGAATTTGTTGCGGGCTTTGTCGCTTTGGCCGCGCTGGGCTGCGAGTTGTGATCTGAATTTCCGGCCACTGCTGCTGAGGAAAACCGCCGTCATCCCGCGCTCTTTCTGGATTTCGTCGACCAGATTACCCATCAGGGTCGCAAGATCGACCATTTGCCCCAGCTTGTCCATTTCAACGAGAGTCTGTCGGTCCCGCAAACCGGTGCGGGTGGAAACCGCTATAACGACGACCATGGGTGCGATGGCCAGCAGCGCGATAGCATAGGTGACTTTGAGGTTGCGTAGAAAATTCATTGTTGCCTTCTTTCTTGATTCCTTCTTCGAACCATAGGTGCAACAGGTTAAACGGCGATTAATGGCGATTGGCGCGTGGGCGCGCGTCTTTCAGGGGCCTGAACCCATTAATCCTGCACATGGCAGAGCCACCAACATTCCCGCGCCATTCCCCCTTGACCCTGAAAGCCGACTCCCTTAAGTCCACAGTCGGTTTGGCGGGGTAGCTCAGGTGGTTAGAGCAGCGGAATCATAATCCGCGTGTCGGGGGTTCAAGTCCCTCTCCCGCTACCAATGTTTTCAAAGACTTAGCAACGATTAGCCAAGCCTTTCAATTTGTTCAGTCTCTTTTTAGTCTCATAAATCAAGAGTCTCAGGTCGCGGATCTGAAGGCTGAGGTCGGCCTGTCAGAGAGGAAAGCCTACAACTGCACTAACAAGCCGTGACCCGTGAGGTGCTATCGCAGTGACTGAAAGGTGAGTAATTTCCACCTTGAGGCGTTTCAATGGGTATATTTGCGGAATAGAAAACCTGCTGATTTCCCGGCGGGTTGCCATACCAACCCCTCCGCTCCACCAAACCTTTCATGTCTTTACGCTCGTCTGGAGGGAATCGTAGCAAATACAAAAATAAAACGTTACCTATTCAGTAAGTTATCGAATAAACTACAGTGTAGGTGGATCTGGTGGAGCCAGGGGGGATCGAACCCCCGACCTCTTGCATGCCATGCAAGCGCTCTCCCATCTGAGCTATGG
>CAYPUW010000285.1:0-3388 GCA_964413925.1 uncultured Rhodobacter sp.
AAATCGTAACCGGCGCGGGATTTATAAGGGCCGGTCTGGCCAAATCCGGTAATTGAACAGTAAATCAGACGCGGGTTTATCTGGCGCAAGCTCGCGTAATCCAACCCGTATTTTGCCAAGCCCCCGACCTTGAAATTCTCGATCAGGATGTCGGAGTTTGCCACAAGCTGGCGGATAGTTTTCTGACCCTCAGACGTGCGAAAATCCACCGTGATCGAGCGTTTGCCGCGATTGCAGCTGTGGTAATAGGAGGCCGAAATATCCTCGTCACGGGTCACAAACGGCGGGCCCCAATTGCGGGTATCGTCACCTGCGGGGCTTTCGACTTTTATAACGTCAGCGCCGAGATCGGACAGGGTTTGACCTGCCCAGGGACCGGCCAGAATGCGCGCCAGCTCAAGAACTTTGATCCCGCTAAGTGGAGCGTCAGCCATCAGTTGCCAGCAAGTGCTGCATCAATCGCCTTGGCAAAATCCGCGTAGGTCATGTTTGGATATTTCTTGCCGTTGATGAAAAATGTCGGCGTGCCTTGCACATCATCGGCGGTCGAGGTTTTTTGATACTCTTCAACCAGCGCCTGCGCCTTGGCGCTATCTTGCAGACAAGCATCTATGGTTGCATTGTCAAGCCCGGCAACGCGCCCGATCTTTTTCAGATTGTTTGCGATCTCGAGATTGGTTTTGCCCTTGGTCCATTCGCGTTGTGTGTTGTAAATAATGTCGGAAATACCGAAAAACTTTTTGCCTCCGTCGCAGCGTGCCAGCAACGCTGCCCACAGGCCGAGGCGGTCGAAATAGATGTCGCGCATCACAAAGCGAACCTTGCCGGTATCCACGTAATTCTTGACGATTTTACCGTAAACATCTGCGTGAAACCGGGCGCAATGGGGGCAGGTGAACGAGGCATATTCCAGTATGGTGACCGGCGCGTCGGCCTTGCCCTCTGACATCTCTTTTATCTTGATAATCGGCTTGCTGGTGGCCTGAACGTCCTTGACCTTGGCGGGGGACTCAGTCGCAGGCTTTTGCGTCGCGGCAGTTTTTACCGCCACAGTTTTTACCGCAGTTTGGCCGACCGTGGCTTTTGCCGAGGCCTCGACCTCGGGTGGCTGGTTTTGTTGTTGCCACAGGAATATCCCGCCTATGAGGATGGCTAAGGCGGCAATTGCGAGGGTGGATTTGCGTAACATGAAGTGGAACCTTTACGATTAACTGGCGGATTTGCGGGTTAAGATATTTTGCCCCAACGCATCAAGAGCGGCGCGCAAGTCGGAGTTTTGAACATCAGACACCCGCTCGCTCATGGCGGCGGATTTCTGCGGATCAGGAGCAGGTCGGGGTGCTGGTTTGAACTCGGCCTGCATCTCTGCAAATCCGGTTTCGGCGGTTTGGGTCAGGCGGATATGTGAAATCGCGGCATAGCCGTAGCTGGCGTTCACGCGCTCGCGGATTTGCGGCAGGCTGGCTTGCAGCATCGGCGCGTTGGCCCCGTTGGTCAGCAAAGTCAGGGTCGCACCAAACCCTTCGCGACCATAGCGAACCTTGATCGGACGGCAGATTGCGGCGGTAGTTTCGCCCACCACCTCGGCCCAATGGGTCAGCAAGCGGGTCTCGACAAAGCCGCGCTTCTCGGTAGCTTTGCGGATGCGTTGGCTGAGAATGCCGCCGGTTTGCACGAAACCACGGGCCATGCGGCGAGGCGGCGCTTTTTTCGCCCCCTTGGCTCTTGTGGTTTGTGCTTTGCTGCGGTTCATGACTGTCCAAACTGGCATTTTGGGCTATTCTAGCGATGTTAAGGTTCGTTACCATAGGGTTTACCGAATGAAGGCATTAAAGTTTGCGTGACATGACGACACAAGCAGCGATCAGCGCGCAGGTTTTGGCGTGGTATGACCTGCATGCGCGAGAACTTCCGTGGAGGGTTCCTCCGACGCTTTCCAAGGCTGGAATGCGGCCCGACCCTTACCATATCTGGCTGTCCGAGGTGATGTTGCAACAAACGACCGTGGCCGCTGTGGGGCGATATTTTCACATGTTCACAAGTCGTTGGCCCGATGTTTATGCCTTGGCACATGCGTCTGATAGCGAGGTTATGGCGGCGTGGGCGGGGCTTGGATATTATGCGCGGGCGAGAAATCTGCTCGCCTGCGCGCGTGTGGTTTCGGCGGAGTTCGCGGGCGTATTCCCGCAAACACGCCAAGCGCTGCAGGCGTTGCCGGGGATCGGGCCTTATAGTAGCGCCGCGATTGCCGCGATTGCGTTTGGGCAAGCCGAGACCGTGGTTGACGGCAATGTGGAGCGGGTGATGGCGCGTCTGTTTGCGGTTAACGAGCCGTTACCGGCGGTAAAGCCGCATCTGAAAGAGCTGGCCCATACTTTGACGCCAAGGCGGCGGGCGGGCGATTATGCGCAAGGGTTGATGGATATCGGGGCGACGATCTGCACCCCTCGGCGACCTGATTGCGCACTTTGTCCGCTGAAGGGGGAATGCCGCGCATATGCTCAAGACCTCGCGTCAGAGCTGCCACGGCGGCAGGCCAAAATGCCCAAGCCTGTGCGATTCGGGGTGGCCTATGTGGTGAGGCGCAATGATGGCGCGTTGTTGCTGGAGCGTCGCCCGAATAAGGGCCTGCTTGGTGGGATGTTGGGGTGGCCCGGCAGCGATTGGAGTGCGGAGCCAACGGATGCCCCGCCGATTGGAGCCGATTGGCAGGTCTTGCCCGATGAGGTTCGCCACACATTCACCCATTTTCACTTGCGCCTGACGGTCAAGATCGCCTCGGTCGGGCCTGAGGTCATACCGTCCCAAGGCGTTTTTCTGGACAAAACTGCTTTTTCGCCGGATGATCTGCCGACTGTGATGCGAAAGGTTCACGATTTGGCGCATCTTGGGATTGAAGATTTGAGTGTTTCGCGCTCCGGCGTTATAAATCGGTAAAATGGTATTTGGAGGCCCAACTTGATCCCTGCTGTTGAAGTTGCCAAGCTCAAGAATGCGTTACCGTTTTGGCTGTCGCTAACCTTTGTGCCGTTGATTTTGCTGGTGATTGCCATTGGCGGAATCGGGTTTTTGATCCTGCCGATCTACACTTGGGGGCTATATTCGCTGCTTGACCGGATGGAGGGGTTGAACCTTGAAAATGCCGATCCCGAGACATCGGATGAGCAGTTGTTTTGGTACAAACTGATCACGCAGATTTGGCTGCCAGTGCAGATCGTGATCGTGTTTGGCAGCATTTGGTACGCCACCCAAACCGGAGCGCTTGTCTGGTGGGAGAAGGGTTTGTTCATGTTCGGGATCGGCGTTTCCTCGGGCACCGTTGGAATAGTTTACGCCCACGAACTGATGCATCAGAAAAATCGGCTGGAGCGGGCGCTCGGCGATGGCA
>CAYPUW010000286.1:0-3356 GCA_964413925.1 uncultured Rhodobacter sp.
GCCGATCATCTGGCGCGCGACCGGATGCAGGCCGATGCCGAGGATCTGACCTCGCTGGTGGAAAGCATTCGCACCCATGGCCAGCGCACGCCGATCGAGGTGATCGAGCTGAAGGATGGCAAGTTCGGCCTGATCTCTGGTTGGCGGCGTCTCAGTGCGCTGGAGTTGTTGGCGCAGGAAACTGGTGCTGCGCGGTTCTCCTCGGTGCTGGCATTGCTGCGGCAGCCCAAGAACGCGTCGGATGCTTATGTGGCCATGGTCGAAGAAAACGAGGTTCGGGTTGGGCTAAGTTATTACGAGCGCGCGCGGGTGGTGGCCTTGGCGGCGCAGGAGGGGGTTTTCCCCAGTGAAGCGGCGGCGCTGACCCGGTTGTTTGCAACCGCCAGTCGGGCCAAACGCTCGAAGATAAAATCGTTTTTGACGGTCTATAAAGCGCTTGATGAACTGCTGCGATTTCCGACTTTGCTGGGTGAGCGGGTTGGGCTGTCATTGGCGCGTGCGCTTGAAGATGGTGGCGAGGGCAGGGGGGCGCTTGTAGCCGGTTTGACGGCCACGAAGGCACAAACGCCGGAGGAGGAATTGGCGGCGATTATGAACGCGCTCAAGGTGGGACAAGACGGGGCAGGGGGGCAGGACGCGTCGCGCAAAAGCCCACCGCACGCATCTGTTTCGTCGCGAAATAGCCAAGAGGATATTGTTAAAAAATCCGAACCTCGTCCCGGTGTGTTTTTGAAAAACGAAGGTGGGTATCTGAAAAGGCGTATCGTTTTGGAAGGGCCGAATGTGGATGTGACCTTTCAGGAGCGTCTGGAGCATTGGTTGAAAACTGGCGATTAGGGTTCGTACTTAATGTAATACATGATGTTACCAAAAATACCGTTTGATAACATAACTGTGGGGCATGTACTTAATGTAGTACATGAAGAATTGGCTGTTGTTCATAGATTGGTTGAACATGTCTCTAGATATGTGGAATTACAATGGGTTGTGATGAGTATATAAGGTAGTGTCTTAAGGTTTCCACGATGTGGCGTTTCTACTATAAATTAACATAAGATAAATTATGCGCTTAGCTTTACGCCCCTCTTTATGATAATATGTCCTGCAAAGCTTATGGTATTTGTGACATGGTTTCCGGGATATTGGCTGGCTTTGGTTCTGCGCCGTGTGAGCTTTTATATTCTTTGACCCAGCGTTTAATCAGGGTGATCGCTGCATTGGCGGCGTCGGTGACGTCGGTGGTTTTGATCACCATATCCAGATCATGGAGCATGCTGGCTATCTCGATTTCCGACAGGCTCTCCTCTTTGGCGCGCAGGATTTTTGGATGCGGTGTCGTTTGCTGCGGCCCGCCGATCAGCAACTCTTCAAACAGTTTTTCTCCGGGGCGCAGGCCGATGGTGATGATCTCGATATCACCATCGGGGTTGTCGATGTCGCGCAGGCTGTAATCCGCCCGCTCGATCATCTGGCGCGCCAGTTTGCGGATTGGCACGGGTGGCCCCATGTCGAGCACAAACACATCGCCGCCTTGGGAAAAATCCCCCGCCAGCAACACAAGGCGCGCGGCTTCATTGGGGGTCATGAAGTAGCGGGTCATGTTGTTATGGGTCAGGGTGACCGGCCCGCCCCGGGCTATTTGCTCTTGAAACAGCGGGATGATCGAGCCGGACGAGCCAAGCACATTGCCAAACCGCACCATTGAAAACAATGTATGCGTGCTGCGGCTGGCGAGATCCTGCACCACCAGTTCGGAGAGTCGCTTGGACGCTCCCATCACATTTGCCGGGCGCACGGCCTTGTCGGTTGATACCAGCACAAAACGCTCGACATGGGCGCGCATCGCCTCTTTGGCCAGAATTTGCGTGCCCAACACATTGTTTCTAAGACCCTCGACCGGGTTATTTTCCACCATCGGCACATGTTTATAAGCTGCCGCATGGAGGATGACCTGAACGCCGTGGTCAGACAGGGTCTGGCGCAGGCGGGTCTGATCGCAGACCGAGCCGAGGATGGGACGGATGCGAATATCCGTGCCCTCGGTTAAGGCTTGAAGCTCCATATCTATGGTGTAAAGCGCCAGTTCGTTTTGTTCAAACAGCACCAGATGGGACGGCTTGCAGGCCAGAAGCTGTCGGCAAAGCTCGGCACCGATTGTGCCGCCCGCCCCGGAGATAAGAACCGATTTGCCAGCATATCCTTCGGAGATATCAGGCATTTGATTATGAAGATGTGGGCGGCCTAGAAAATCGGAGGCGGGAACCGGCTCCAGCGATTTGGCCAGATCCGTGGTGCCGATCAGTTGGGAAAACGAGGGGATACGCTGGATATCACAGCCGATTTCAGCCAGTCGGCGGGTGATTTGCATCTGTTGAGGTGGCGATAGCGAAGGCATTGCCAGCAGCACCCGGTCAATATGCTTTTTGGCCACCAGCCCGGCGATTTGGGTTGGTGCATAGACCGGCAGGCCGGCCACGGTCATGCCGTGCAGGGTTTTGTTGTCGTCGATAAAGCCAAGCGGCTCTACCTCCTCGGCTTGATCAAGCGCTGCGAGCAGTTGAATGCCGGTGGTCCCTGCCCCGTAGATCAGCACGCGGGTTTGTTTTGCTCCCTGCTGGTAAATCCGCGTCAGCACCCGCAATCCGATCAGTCGCGAGGCCACGCTGAGACCGAAGAACAAAAAGCCGAAATTGATGAACACTGCCAGCGGAACATTTTGGCCGACAAGCCTGTTCAGAGCGGCCCCTGACAGAATCAGCAAGATCGCCACGACGCCGGTTTTGAACACGGCTTGGGCCTCGTAAGCGCGCAGTTTGGTTGCCGGAAGGCCGAGGTTGATCAAGACCACCCCGCCAATGAAAGTCTGTAACAAAAACAGCATCCAGTGGTTGGGCAGGATCATCTCGGGGCTGAGGCTTTGTCGCTGAAGGCTGAAGGATAAGAACAGGCCGATAACGAGAATGCTCAGGTCGACAGATAGAAAGGTAGCACGTTTTGAGCGGTGAGACAGGGATTTGACGATGCTGTACATGTTTTCTGACTTGGGTTCCTCTGTCGGTTTATGAGCTGGGAACAGAAGAGCGCGTGAAACCCTACTATTTGCTTAACCAAGTCTATTTATATCGCGCGTGCTGTTGCGCCGACAAGATAAAATACATGCATAAGTTGTTTTCTATATGGAAACAGTCCATAGAGATTGAATCTTGTTTACTCAGAAGTTGATTCAAGGTTAAGAATTTCAAAGGCTTGCGCTCTGTCATCTTTGATAAGGCATTAAGGGCAAAATATACGGCTGACCCGGTCATGGCCGGAAAAAATCATTGGGAGAGATTATTATGCCGCTGCTCAAGCCATGG
>CAYPUW010000287.1:0-3345 GCA_964413925.1 uncultured Rhodobacter sp.
AATCCGGTTTAACTATATGAGCCATGACAGCGACTGGCAAGATTTTCGCACAGCAATCCGGCTGACGCGGGAGATTTTTGCCCAAGAGGCGTTTACGCCATTCGCAGGCCATGAAATCCAACCCGGTGGGGCTGTGCAAAGTGACGCCGAGCTTGATGCGTTCGTGCGCGCCGAGGCGGAAAGCGCCTTTCACCCTTGCGGTACCTGTAAAATGGGGCGCGCCGATGATCCGTTGGCGGTGGTCGATCCTGAATGTCGGGTGATCGGGGTTGAGGGGTTGCGGGTGGCCGATAGCTCGATTTTCCCGCGCATCACCAACGGCAATCTAAACGGGCCGTCGATCATGGTTGGCGAAAAAGCCAGCGATCATATTTTGGGCCGTGTGGCGCTGGCGCGCTCTGATGCGGAGCCTTGGATTGCCCCGAATTGGCGCACCCACCAGCGGTAAAATCGTTGGTAGGTTAATGAACTGGCGGTCTGGATTTTTCTGGCGTAACGTGACGCAAGGCCGGGATTTCGGCCAGAAATTAACTATTTCCGGGGACCGATCATGGCTGATTATTCTGAGATTCCGATGTCTGCGATCTCGCTTGATGCGATCCGCGCGCGGGCCAAATTGCTGGAGCCATTTGTGGTGAAAACCCCGAGCGTGGCGTTGCAATCCGCGCGAATTGATGCGGTTCTGGGCGGAGGCTCGTTACACCTGAAACTTGAAAATCTGCAAAAAACTGGTACATTCAAACCGCGAGGGGCATTGTCAGTAGCCCTTGATATTACGGAAGAAAACCGAAAAAAGGGGATCACAGCCGCTAGCGCGGGCAACCATGCGATTGCGGCGGCTTGGGCGGCAAAACATATCGGGGCTTCGGCTAAAGTGGTGATGATTGACACCGCGAACCCGTTTCGGATTGCGCGCGCGCGGGCTTTGGGGGCTGAGCTGATTATCATCAAGGGTGCTGCCGAAGCGATGGCCGAGGCCGAGCGTTTGGAGCGCGAGGAGGGGCGCGTTTATATTCATCCTTTCGACGGGCCGTTTACCACGTTGGGAACAGGCGGGGTTGGGCTGGAAATGGTTAACCAGGTGCCCGGACTGGAAGCCGTCGTGGTGGCGGTTGGCGGTGGCGGATTGATCAGCGGAGTGGCGGCGGCGATCAAGCAAATCAATCCCGATTGCAAGGTTTACGGGGTCGAGCCGGTAGGGGCGTCGTCGATGCAGCAGAGCCTGGCAGCCGGCTATCCGGTGGCGCTTGACGGCATAAATACGTTGGCGGATAGTTTGGGCGCACCGGCCGCAAAACCGTTTTCGGCCCGCGTTTGCCAGCAGTTTGTTGACGAGATCGTGACGGTCAATGACGACCAGATTTGCGCCGGTGTTGTGCTGTTTCAGGAGGAGGCAAAATTGGCGGTTGAACCAGCGGCCGGGGCGGCTTTGGCAGGGGCGCTGGGGCCATTGCGCGCGCAGATTTCCGGCAAGAAAACCGGGCTTGTCGTGTGTGGTGCTAATATAGATGTCAAAAATTACGCGGCGGTTTTGGTACGCGGGCAGGCATTTGTGGGCGAAATGTTGGGTTGAGCCAGAGTTTTTTGCCTGCGGCGCGGATATTTTAACCAAATAGAAAGTTTGTAGTGATTTTGTGGCCTTAACCGATGGAATAGGGCAGGATTCCTCGGTGGTCGTGATCGACTGAAATAGCGCGCTCAATAGGCGGAACTGAGCGCTGATGACAGTCTTTCCGGTCGCAAATACGGCAGGAAATGCCGATAGGCTCAAACGCGGCGGCGTTTTTGATGTCCATGTCGTCGGCATAGACCAATGTGGGCGCGTGGGCGATTTCACAGCCAAGGCCAATGGCGAAACGACGTAGTGGTGCACGAAACGAGCCGCCGGATTTGGAGATGTCGCGCGCCAGGCAGAAATAGCGCACGCCGTCCGGTGTTTCGGCCAGTTGGCGTAAGAATCGGCCTGGCGTCTCGAATGCTTGGTGGACGTTCCAAAGTGGGCAGGCTCCGCCAAAACGGGCGAATTGCAGGCGCGTGGCCGAATGTCGTTTGGTGATGGTTCCGGCTTGGTCGACCCGGACGAAAAAGAACGGAACGCCCTTGTTTTGGGGCCTTTGCAAGGTACTGAGACGATGGGCGACTTGTTCAAGGGATGCGCCGAACCGATCAGAGATCCGCTCCAGATCGTGGCGGGTTTCGCGGGCAAACTCGAGAAAGGAACCATATGGCAGCATGGCCGCCCCGGCGAAATAATTGGCCAGCCCGATTTTGCAAATCTCGCGTGCTTGGGGGGATTGAAAGTGCGCAAGATCAAGCGTGGCTTCAAGCAAGTCGTTTTGATCGATTAATGCGCATTGGTGGATCGCCTGAAACATCTGTGTGGCCGCCCCGGTACGGTTAGAAAGTTTGAGCGAGGCAGTGGCGGGATCAAACCGGCGCAGCTCGGCCAGATCATCGATTCGTGTGGTGATGCCGCGTTTGGCGAGGTGATTTATAACCGCACTAATGTTGTTGGTGGTAAGGCCGATAGAGTGAGAAAAATGTTCGGCCGCTCGATCCACGGGGTCGATGTAGTTGTTGCAATAGTGAAAAAAATCCCGCACCTCTTCCCAAGGGGAAAGCGCATTTCGTTTTGCATCTAGCCCGAGGATTTCATCGAGCGAGGCCAGACGCTCATGGGTTTGTTTATAGGCACGGTGCAGAGCCAGAAACGCGCGGGCAAGTGACGGGGCGTTGGACGCAGTAAGGCGTAAATCCGCTAGTTGTGGCGCGATCTCGCCAAAAATTGGATCGGCAAGAGCCTCACGCATGTCGGCGACGATGCGCTCGGCGTCGCTGGTGGAAAGTTCGGTCACGTCGAAGCCGAACTCTTGCGCCATGGCCAGCACGACGCCGGTCGAAATTGGACGCCGGTTGTTCTCCATCTGGTTGAGATAGGGTAAGGATACCCCGAGCTTGGCGGCAAAATCCTTTTGGGTCAGGCCCAGACTGGTCCGAGTTTCGCGCAGCTTTACTCCGGCGTAGAGTTTTTGATTAGCCATGTGACCTCAATTATTTGCGACTTAGCTACTGATAAGACTAAATTCTGCTAATGTGCAAATCAAGAGGCGGTGTCGGTACTTCCATACGGTCCAGTCTGATGCGCCACGCGTATGACATAAAGGATGGTGGCGACGGCAAAAACTGAGGTGACAATCATCAACACAAGCAATGGATAAGGGCCTGATTCCGGCGTTAAGATCGCGCCTGTGAACGCGGCAAGCGACGCGCCGCCCCCAAGCATAATGGAGCCGCCCAACCCGGAGGCGCTGCCTGCAAGTTGGGGGCGAACCGATAACATTCCAG
>CAYPUW010000288.1:0-3338 GCA_964413925.1 uncultured Rhodobacter sp.
AAGCTAGTTGCAAATGACAACAAAGCTCCGATGGCTCTGGCTGCGTAAGCGGTCCGAAATATCGAAAACTTAAGTCTTGGTCCTTTGCAGGGCCAAGCGGGGTTCGCAGGCACCTGGCAACAGAAGCCTGCACTTAAATCAGCTTATCATTTTCGCCCAAGACGCTAATTTCGCGTCGGTTACGCTTTCCTTAACCCTAAAAAGCCATATGCTACGACAAAACTCAGCATAGGCGAAATATGAGCGATTCCATCAATTACGGGCATTTGATGCATCAAGCGATGCGCGGGCTGCTGGCGCAGGTTCTACGCGACGTCGCAAAGGGCGGGCTGCCGGGCAAGCACCACTTTTTCATCACGTTTGAAACCAAGGCTAAGGGCGTTGATATCCCCGACTGGCTGATTGAGCGTTATCCCGACGAAATGACCATCGTCATGCAGGAATGGTTCGCCAATCTTGAGGTCTCGAGCGAGGCGTTTTCTATCACGCTCAATTTCGGCGATACCGAAGTGTCGATGAAAATTCCGTTTGATGCCATTCGCACATTCGTTGACCCAAGCGTCGATTTTGGCCTACGCTTTGATGCCACCGAGGACGAGATCACGACCGACGAGCCAGAAGAAAGCCCGATGATCGACGCCATTGACGAGCCGGACGAAATCGTCGCCTCCCATGAGGATGCCGAGATTGTCAGTCTGGACAGCTTTCGCAAATAACCACGTTAAAGGAGTGCCCAAACGTGACCAATACCCGCACTGAATCCGACAGTTTCGGCCCCTTAGAGGTGCCTTCGGACAAATATTGGGGCGCGCAGACCCAACGCTCGCTGCAAAATTTCCCCATTGGCTGGGAAAAACAACCGCTCGCCGTCGTTCATGCGCTCGGCGTGATAAAGCTCGCCTGCGCGCGCGCCAATATCACCCTCGGCAAGCTCGATACCACCCGAGGCGACACAATCATTGCCGCCGCGCGCGAGGTGTTAGAGGGCAAGCTTGACGATCATTTTCCGCTGGTGGTGTGGCAGACTGGTTCCGGCACCCAAAGCAATATGAACGCCAATGAGGTGATCGCCAATCGCGCGATCGAGATGCTCGGCGGCGAGATCGGCTCCAAAGATCCGGTGCATCCAAATGACCATTGTAATATGGGCCAAAGCTCCAATGACACCTTCCCGACGGCCATGCATATCGCCTCGGCGATGACCGCCCATGAGGTGCTGTTGCCCGGCCTCGAAAAGCTGCTCAATGCCCTGCGCACTAAGTCCGAAGCCTTTAAGGACATCATCAAAATCGGCCGCACTCACACGCAGGACGCAACCCCTCTCACGCTGGGTCAGGAGTTTGGCGGCTACGCGTTTCAGGTCGAGCAGGGCCATGCACGGGTGCGCCACGCGCTTAAAAATATCTACGCGCTGGCCCAAGGTGGCACGGCGGTTGGCACTGGCCTCAACACGCCCAAAGGCTGGGACGTGATGGTTGCGACCAATATGGCCGAAATCACCGGCCTGCCGTTCGTGACCGCGCCCAATAAATTCGAAGCTCTGGCCGCCCATGACGCCATTGTCGAGATGTCCGGTGCCCTCAAAACCGTGGCCGTGAGCCTGTTCAAAATCGCCAATGACATCCGTTTTCTCGGCTCCGGCCCGCGCTGTGGCCTGGGAGAGTTGATCTTGCCGGAAAACGAGCCGGGGTCGTCCATCATGCCGGGCAAAGTCAACCCGACGCAGGTTGAGGCGCTGACGCAGGTGTGCGCGCAAGTCATGGGTAACGACGCGGCGATTGGCTTTGCCGGCTCGCAGGGGCATTTTGAGCTTAATGTCTATAAACCGATGATGACCTATAACCTATTGCAATCAATGCAATTATTAGGCGATGCGGCATCGAGTTTCACCGATAATTGCGTGGCCGGAATAGAGGCCGACGAGAAGCGGATCGACAAGCTGATGTGGGACAGCCTGATGCTGGTCACCGCCCTTGCCCCCGAAATCGGCTATGACAATGCCACCAAAGTCGCCAAAACCGCGCATAAAAACCACACCACCTTGAAAGAAGAGGCGGTTCGTCTGGGCTTTGTCACCGAAGAGGTTTTTGATCGCGTGGTGCGACCGGAAAACATGATCGGGCCAAAGGCGTAACCATGGGCGAGTTGGTCAACCTACGCCAAGCTCGCAAGCAGAAAAACCGCATGAAGAAAAGCCTGCAATCCGCTGAAAATGCAGCGAAATCCGGCAGGGACAAGCAGCAACAAGCCCGCGACGCAGAACCGACAGAGCGGGTTTCTCGGCTGCTTGACCAAACCAAGCTTGACCGCGATGACTGACGCGCGGCCACAAAAAAGATCGCTGACATTGAACGGCCACCGAACCTCGGTGTCGCTTGAGGACGCGTTCTGGCAGGCATTTCGTGACATCGCCGAGGCGCGCGGCCAGCCCTACAACACGCTAGCCGAAGAAATCGACACCGCGCGTGGCCCCGATATCGGCCTTGCCAGCGCGATCAGACTTTACGTTCTACGCCACTTTCGCGGCGAGCCTTAACGCGGCGTGACCTTGAGCCAAATGCCATCCTTGGCGCGCACAGTAAGATGAGCGACCGGCATCGGCGCGCGGCCCTCGATCACTTCAAAGTGAAAAGCGCGCACCAGCATCGCCAGCAACAGCACCCCCTCGATCATGGCAAATCCAGCGCCGGGACAAACGCGCGCCCCTGCCGAAAACGGAATATACGCCTCGCGCTGACAGCGCCTATTGGCCTCGCGCTGCCAGCGATCCGGGTCAAAATAATCGGGATTTTCCCAGATATCCTCATGACGATGCAGATGCCATGGCGACAGGATAATATGCGAACCGACCTTGATTTCACGATTGCGAAATACCTCAGGACGGGTTGAACTGCGGATCATCATCGGCACTGGCGGATAAAGCCGCAGCCCCTCGCGAAACACGTCATTTGCAAAAGACAGCTTCTTAATCATTGTAAACGCAGGCTTTTTCTGCCCCATAACCGTCTCGACCTCGGCCAACAGACGGGCTTGGGCCTCTTGGTCGAGTGCCAAAAGATAGAGGCACCAGCCCAAAGCAGAGGCCGAGGTTTCATGCCCCGCGAGAAAAAATATCGCCACCTGATCGACCATTTCGCCGGTGTCAAACGTCTCGCCGGTTTGGGGGTCACGTGTGGTCATAATCTTGGTGGCAAGATCGTCCGGCGCGCGACCTTGGGCAATCGCCTCTATGCGTTTTGAGGTCAGAGAGGTCAGCAACCGACGGATTTTTCGACTGGTTTTCAGGGTCTCGCGGCGGCGAAACCTCGGCATCCAGCGCGGCAAATCAATGAAGGACG
>CAYPUW010000289.1:0-3328 GCA_964413925.1 uncultured Rhodobacter sp.
GTTTACGCGTAGCGACAAGACCCTTTATCATAACCGGCTGGTCGAGATTTTAGACAGCGAGAGCGGTCGCGTGGTCGTCGCGGTTGCGACTGGACATTATTGGGTGAAAACCCGGTTTTTTCGCAAAACTTATGACCCGAATGGCCGCTTGTTGGACGTGAAATTTTATTGGGGGCGGGCGTTTCGTTTGCTACACAGCACGGGTTGGATCAACACTGATCTGGGAACTTGGCTTGCCGATATTGTGGCCGGAGCGATGGTGTTTTTTGGGCTGAGCGGGATTTTACTCTATTGGCTGCCGCGAAGAAAACAGCGTAAACACAGGCGCATAAAGACCGTAATTGAAGTGAAACGCGGTGCCACTCCACGCCCACAGCGTATCAAACTTCGCGATTGAATTAAGTTAATAAACCGGCCTCAGACCTGCATCTCTTTGGTTGCGTTAAGCGTCAACTCTGGAAAGTCCCGCTCGACGCGATCAATGTCCCACTGCAAGCGGGTCAGATAGACTGGGTCGCCGTCGTGATCTTGCGCCATGTGGCCCTTATTGGCGTCGATAAACCGGTCAAGATCGTCTTTTTTACCCGAAAGCCAGCGCGCAGAGGTGAACTGGGTTGGCTCAAAGCGCACGGGCAGATTATATTCCTGCTCGATCCTACTGGCGAGAACCTCAAACTGCAACGCGCCAACCACGCCGATGATCCAGCCAGTGCCAACCACGGGTTTGAACAGCTTGGCCGCACCTTCTTCGGCAAATTGGTTAAGCGCCTTATCCAGATGCTTGGCCTTCATGGGATCAGCGGCGCGAACCGATTGCAAAAGCTCGGGCGCGAAGGACGGGATGCCGGTGAAACGCAGCGCTTCGCCTTCGGTTAGCGCATCGCCAATGCGCAACTGGCCGTGATTGGGGATGCCGATGATGTCGCCAGCCCATGCCTCCTCGGCCAACTCGCGATCCGAGGCGAGAAACATCACCGGATTAGAAATCGCCAGCAGTTTTTTCGTGCGCACTTGATGGAGCTTCATGCCGCGTCTGAAATGCCCCGAACACAGGCGCACGAACGCCACCCGGTCGCGGTGTTTTGGGTCCATATTGGCCTGCACCTTGAACACGAACCCGGTGACATTGGTTTCGCTGGGCGAGACATTGCGCGGCTCGCCCGGGCGGATTCGCGGGCTTGGACCAAAATCGCTGATACCGTTCATCAACTCCTGCACCCCGAACGAGTTGATGGCCGAGCCAAACCAGATCGGCGTCATGGTGCCTTCAAGCACCGCTTGTTTGTCAAATTCGGGCAGCAGCCCACGCGCCATTTCGACCTCTTCGCGCAGTTGTGACAACAGCGCTTCGGGGATGTGCTCGGCGAGTTTTGGATCATCCAGACCGTTGATTTCAACCGATTGCGCCACCTTGTTGCGGTCGGCGCGGTCCATCAGCTCCAGCCGGTCGTTAAGGATATCATAACAGCCCAGAAACTCTCGTCCGACGCCGATTGGCCAGCTGGCGGCGGTTACGTCTATGGCAAGGTTTTCCTGAATTTCGTCAATGATTTCAAACGTATCACGGCTTTCTCGATCCATCTTGTTGCAAAATGTCAGGATCGGCAAGTCGCGCAGACGGCAGACCTCGAACAATTTCTGTGTCTGACTCTCGATCCCTTTGGCGCCGTCAATCACCATCACGGCGGCATCGACTGCGGTTAGTGTGCGGTAGGTGTCCTCGGAAAAATCGGCGTGGCCGGGCGTGTCCACGAGGTTGAACCAATAGTCTTTGAACGGAAACGACATGGCTGAGGCAGAGACCGAAATGCCGCGCTCCTGCTCCATCTTCATATAGTCAGAGCGGGTGCGCCGCGCCTCGCCCTTGGCACGAACTTGCCCGGCCATCTGGATCGCGCCACCATAAAGCAGGAATTTTTCCGTCAGGGTGGTTTTGCCCGCATCAGGGTGGCTGATGATGGCGAAGGTGCGGCGGCGCTCGATTTCGCGCGGCAGTTTGGGGAGGTTTGAGGCAGCGTCAGTCATGAGGCGCGATATAGGCGAGGCCCGGCCAAAGGGCAAGCGCGGGCGGTATAATTGGCGGGATTTGGGGGGGAGGAGCCGTGGGAAATAATCTCCCACGGCTCCCTGGGGGGTTACCGAAACCCTACTTGCTTCAACAAGGCCGAAGCTTCGTAAGATCTCAGTGACATTCGGCTGGCAACAGCCGAAACTTGTGGTTCGGATTGAATATTTGGAAACAGCTCGATGATTTCGGCGCGGCTGTCGTCACCCATGCTGTCAAGCGTGGTGGCATTAATATGGAGGCTCTCCGACGGAATGCCTTCGGCGTAAATAATCTCGTGGGTGTCAAACAGGATGTGAAAATACTCCACCACCCCGCCTTCGCGCCGGTAAATCGTGTCGCCATTGGTCAAATCGCGGGCTTTGACCAGAACCTCGTGGCTGCCCATCATCACCTCGGCGCGCCAATCGGCCAGCAAGATGCGATGCTGTTGGCTAACGATAAGGTCGGCGTGATTGCCAAGCGCGTCTTTTGTGATCACAATTGGCGCGAGATGGCCGTAAGCCGGCGTTGTCCTGCTGCCGATCCAGCGCACGGTCTGCGCGCCATTGTCACGGGTTAAAATGCTTTCGCCCTCACCGATCAACTCAATCGCGCGCTCGGTCCCGTCGGCCATGCGGATCATGGTGCCACGGGTGAAACAGACGCAGGTGTAATCGGAAAAACTGAAGTCACCGGGATCATCATCGGCCTTGATCAGGGTGTATTCAACGCCGGGTTTTAGGGGGGAAATCGGCAGGAAATACTCGGGTGCTGCGTGGTCGCCCTCATCGTGGCTTTCATCGGTATTGGGGCCAGAAAGCGTAAGGACGTCTACTTTTGAGCCGTCCGAGCCAAAAAATGTCAGTCGGCTTTCAAGCTGAAAACCATCACCTAATGTGCCAAGCTCGGCCTCGGAGGGATCGTTGGAGGGACCAACTGCGAGGTCGTGCGAGGCGGCATTAGGCGAAAACAAATAGGCATCGCCGACGCTCGACTGCCCGGCATCGCCGAGATTATTGCCGAGGTTAAGGCCCGAGGTCACGATAAAATCGCTCCGCAAATAGGCGTTGCAAATCTGGTGGTCGCCTGACCCATCCAAAATCCCATCGCTGTGAAACCCGCCACTCATTTCCTGATAAACCACTTGCATTCTGGGGATGGCACCACCCGTTCGAACCTGCTCTTTTTCAAGAACCCGTCCTAGGCAATCCCCACCGCCATGGTCAAAGTGAAATTAGGCTGAAATAGAAAAAATGTCAATAAATCAGGTAATTCGAGGGC
>CAYPUW010000290.1:0-3321 GCA_964413925.1 uncultured Rhodobacter sp.
GGCTCGTCTCACTAAGATGGCGCTGCTCCCAAGCCTCAGCACATTCGAGGTCGGGTTTGATGCGGGTCAAAATCAGGTGGTATACACCCGTTTGGCCGCCGATCTGGACACGCCGGTCTCGCTGATGCTCAAACTCGCGCAAGCGCGGCGCGACAGTTTCATGCTGGAAAGCGTGACCGGCGGCGAGGTGCGCGGACGCTATTCGGTGATCGGAATGAAACCTGATCTGATCTGGGAATGTCGGGGCGAAACCAGCCGCCTTAATCGCGAAGCGCGGTTTGATGGCGATGCGTTTAAGAGCCAGAGCAATGACCCCTTATCGGAGCTGCGCGCCCTAATCGCCGAAAGCCGGATTGATTTACCCGATGACTTACCGCCCATCGCTGCTGGCCTGTTTGGCTATCTGGGCTATGACATGATCCGGCTGGTCGAGCATTTGCCCGATGTGAACCCCGACCCGCTTGGTCTGCCCGACGCGGTGATGCTGCGCCCGTCGGTAGTGGTGGTTCTGGACGGGGTCAAAGGCGAGGTCACCGTAGTCAGCCCGGCTTGGGTCAATAGCGGTTTGTCGGCGCGCGCCGCCTATGCGCAAGCCGCCGAGCGGGTGATGGACGCGGTGCGCGATCTTGACCGCGCCGTGCCAAGCGAGAGCCGCAATCTCGGTGAAATGAGTGATGTGGCAAAGCCGATTTCCAACACTTCAAAGGCGCAGTATTTCGCCAATGTGCAAAAAGCGCGCGACTATATTCGTGCTGGCGACATCTTTCAGGTGGTGCCAAGCCAGCGTTGGACGCAAGATTTCTCGCTGCCGCCATTCGCGCTTTATCGCGCCCTGAGGCGCACCAACCCCAGCCCTTACATGTTCTATTTCAACTTTGGCGGTTTTCAAGTGATCGGTGCCAGCCCGGAGATTCTGGTGCGCGTCAAAGGCAATGAGGTGACCATCCGCCCGATTGCCGGCACCCGCCCGCGCGGCGAAACCCCTGCCGAGGACAAGGCGCTGGAGATTGATTTGCTGGCCGATCCCAAGGAATGCGCCGAGCATCTGATGCTGCTCGATCTGGGGAGAAATGACGTGGGCAAGGTCGCCAAAATCGGCAGCGTAAACCCCAATGAGAAGTTCATTATCGAGCGTTATAGCCATGTGATGCATATCGTTTCCAACGTGGTGGGAGAGCTTTCGGGCGATGAGGATGCCTTGTCGGCTCTGCTGGCTGGCCTGCCCGCTGGCACGGTTTCAGGCGCGCCGAAAGTTCGGGCGATGGAAATCATTGACGAACTTGAGACCGAAAAGCGCGGCATTTATGGCGGCGGGGTCGGCTATTTTTCGGCCCAAGGCGACATGGATATCTGCATCGCGCTGCGAACCGCAGTGACCAAGGACGAGAAACTTTATTTTCAGGCCGGCGGGGGCGTGGTTTTTGACAGCGATCCCGAGGCAGAATATCAAGAATCCATCAACAAATCCAAAGCCTTACGACAGGCGGCTAAGGATGCCGGTTTGTTCGTGAAATTTGGCGGTCGAAACTGAGCGGCGTTTAGCGCGCGAGCAACGCTGCCGAAACCGGCGCAAGCTTGACCGTCGCTGATTTTGCGCTCAGCGCCCAACTAAACAGCGCGGCCACGGTTTCGGGATAAGTTCGCCCGACCACGATCACCTGCCCGGTTTTTTGCGCCTCAACAACCGCCCGGTTGAGATAGCGCTTTATGACGATACCGGATTCGCGCTCTGCATCCAGAACCCGAAACACCACACCCGACGCCAAGCCCGCATGGCGCGCTTTTTTGTCGACCGGATTAAGGCCGATATCATAGGTCAAAAGCCCGTAGCCGGATTTTTCCAGCGCGGCAATAACCTCGTCGGCAAGTTTGGGCGAGCTTTGCAAATCGGCGCTGATCGGGTCGATCAGGCCAACTGCCTCGGGGATGGTGGCGAAAATTTTCGACAGTGCTTTGGTGGTGTCGGCGGCGTTCTCGCTCGCGCTCATTTCGGAGGCACCGCTCGGGGTGACGGCCAGCACTTCGGAGCCGCTTTGGGCCAGAATCTTTGCACGCATTGTGGCCTCGGGCGCGTCTGATTTGATGGCAAAAGTCACCGGAAACGTAATCGAGCGCAACGTTCCGGCATCCAGCCCGTCGCTGCCAACATCAATTAAAATGATTGACATCAAGGGCTTGGCATCAGGATTATCAAACCCAACACGATTGCGCATCAGCGCGCCTAGTTGCGCGGCTTTGGGGGCAGTGGCCTGAGGTTTGTCGGCGGGCGTGGTCTGGGCCGCAGTCTGGGCCGCAGTCTGGGCCGTGGCAATTGGCTTGGGCGAATTAGGGGCTGGCGCGGTTTGTGACGGGGCTGTCTTTGCGTTTGGCGCAAGGTTTGGCGTCACGACCGCAGTAACGGCAGGGGTTGGGCTGTTGTCTTGGCTCAGCGGCGCAGGGGGGGTAACTTGGGTAACCGGCGGTTTGATAATCGGGATATTATTGCTGGGAACCTTGGCCAAGGGATTATCAATCGCCGGCATCGGCAACCCAAGCACCGGCGGCTTGGCACTCGGCGCGGAATCGGTTGGCGGCGTGATCACCGCCACCTTTTCGGTGCTCAGCGCAACTTTGGGCAACGCCGCAACACTCGGCGTTTTGGGCTGCGTCGCCGGGGTGGTATCTGGCACGGGAATCGGTCGTGCCAAAACAGCGATTTTCGGCTTTTGTTGGGGGTTTTTGGCCTCTGTTGGCACAACCTTTCCACTCGTCACCGGCAAAACCGGATTGGTATCGGTGCGCTCGGCATTAAAACCAGAGCCAACCGGCGTCGGCAAATCCACCTGCGTTTTGCCAGCCGGATCAACTTGCCCAAGCGGGATCGCCAAGGAGATCGCCCCGATGCCGATCAGCGAAATGAACGCTCCTTTAACAAAGCCTGCGCCAAACCCGCCACTCATGTTGTGCCTCCGCCTATAAATTCTGTCGCCTGCTCTTGACCATCTGCTGTGGCTCTGGGCATTTATAGCGTGAATTCTCTCGCTGTTCACCCCCTATCGCGTCACTTCTAAAACAAAGATCGCCCATGCTTCTTCTGATCGACAATTATGACAGCTTCACGTGGAACCTCGTGCACTATCTCGGCGAGCTTGGAACACAAGCCCGCGTGGTGCGAAATGACGAGTTGAGCGTTGACGAGGCGCTGTCTTTGAACCCCTCGGCAATCATGCTGTCGCCGGGGCCGTGCGACCCGGATCAGGCAGGAATTTGCCTTGAGTTGACCAAAGCGGCAGCCAAAGCGCGTATTGCTTTGATCGGCGTTTGCCTTGGGCATCAGACCAT
>CAYPUW010000291.1:0-3304 GCA_964413925.1 uncultured Rhodobacter sp.
CATGCAAAACTGTCGATTTGTTCTGACGGGCCGGGGTTGGTTTTAAGGGATTTTGCCGCGCGAAACGAGCAGATCGAGGCGGTGAGGTTGTGGTGCCACGGGCATGAATAGGTGTTGTATTCCTCAACGTTGAAGGTGTTGTCGGCCCGTAGATTCAGGTCTTTTTGCGCGTAAAACAGGCCGATTCGGTCGATTTTGCGCCGATCTTTGGCGATATGTTCCTCAAACCGCCAGCGCAGGCCACCGAACATGTCGAGCTGTCGCTCCAGCGTTTGGTTGCCCTGCGATCTGGAATGGGCGTAATAGCCGGATTTATCCAGATGAGCATGGCTGACGGAGACGCCGTTAGGGCAAGCGCTCAGATCGTCGGCGTAAAGATCGACCACATAAGTCAGGATGGATTTGCGGCGTTCCTCGGTCACAAACCGGGTCAACTCGACGATATTTCGGCTCTCGCAAAACGGGTAAAACAGGTATTCGGCGTTGTAGCCATAGTAAATCCAGCGCGCTGGCGCGGCCTTTATTATGGTGTTCACGGCGGTTTCCATCGCGCCTTGTTGGTGGGCGTCGTAGGTTATCCGGTCGATCTGGCTGGCAAGCTCGGGCGAGATTTCCATCGCTTCGGGGCCAAGCACGATCACGCGCTCAAACCCGAGTTTGGCGTGGTGGCGGATGGTGGAATTGACCTCGATCAGATCTTCGATCAATAAAATCGCAATTGGGGCCGTGCTAGATTTCAAGGGCGCGGTTGCGATGTAGCTGGCTAGGTTGGCGAACGGCATGGGGCCTCGGGGTTGGTGGTTTTTTGGCAAATGTTTAGGCCCGCGCGCCAAAAAAGCAAGCCAAGCGCTCGCATTCTGGCAATTGCGAATGGCCCGACACTCCTATAGATGAGGCGCGTCTTGTGGCTGGCAAGCGCTATGCAGGTGTGATCATGTCCAATAATAGAAAACTTTTCGTTAAGACCTATGGCTGTCAGATGAATGTTTATGACAGCGAGCGCATGGCCGATGCCTTGGCCCCTGCGGGGTATGAGGTCACCGACAAGGCGCAAGACGCCGATCTGATCCTGCTCAACACCTGCCATATTCGCGAAAAAGCCGCCGAGAAAATCTATTCCGAGTTGGGGCGGATGAAGCCTTTGAAAGAGGCCAATCCTGACCTCAAGATCGGCGTGACCGGCTGCGTTGCCCAAGCCGAGGGGGCCGAGATCATGCGCCGTCAGCCTGCCGTGGACATTGTGGTCGGCCCGCAAGCCTATCACCGATTGCCGCAGATGGAGGCGCGCGCGCGGGCCGGTGAAAAGGTTCTGGACACGGAGTTTCCCGAAGAGGACAAGTTTGACCATCTGCCGCGCGGGGTGAAAATGCGTCGTGCGCCGAGCGCATTTTTGACGGTTCAGGAAGGGTGCGACAAGTTTTGCGCCTTTTGCGTGGTGCCTTACACGCGCGGGGTCGAGGTCAGCAGGCCTCCGGCGCGAATTCTGGCCGAAGCGCGCGATTTGGTGGAGCGCGGGGTGCGCGAAATCACGCTGTTGGGGCAAAACGTTAACGCTTATCACGGTGCTTATCATGGTGCTGGCGATGGTGCGGGCGGGGGTGAATGGGGGCTGGCGCGTCTGCTGCGCGAGCTGGCCAAAATCGACGGTCTGGCGCGGCTGAGGTTCACCACCTCGCACCCCAATGACATGGAGGACGACCTGATTGCCGCCTTTGGCGATCTTGAAAAGCTGATGCCCTATTTGCATCTGCCGGTGCAGTCTGGTTCGGACAAAATCCTCAAGGCGATGAACCGCAAACATACCGCCGAAAGCTATGTTCGCCTGATCGAGAAAATCCGTGCGGTGCGCCCTGATCTGATGCTGTCGGGCGACTTTATCGTCGGCTTTCCCGGCGAGGAAGAGGCCGACTTTGAGGCCACGTTGGCGCTGGTGCGCGAGGTCAATTATGGCCAATCTTATAGCTTTAAATACTCAACCCGTCCGGGCACCCCTGCGGCGGAGCGCGCGCAGGTTAACGATGTGGATAAGTCCGAACGTTTGGCCCGTTTGCAGGCCTTGTTGACCGAGCAGCAACAGGCGGCGCAGCAGGCGATGGTTGGTCGCGAACTGGCGGTGTTGTTTGAAAAAACCGGGCGCTTGCCGGGACAGTTGATCGGCAAGTCAGAATACCTACATGCAGTGCATGCCATGTGCGATCCCGCAAGAATTGGCGATGTCGTCAAGGTTAACATAACGGCAGCGATGACTAATTCTTTGTCTGGAGCCGTGGTTTCGACAGGTATTCCTCGCAAAAACGGGACGTAAACGGGACGTAACCGAGCAAACCATCGGCGAGTTTCCGCCGTTTGAACCACGGTTCTGTGTGCTAATTGCCCAGGTTGCGGCCTATTATGCGCTCCTGTGGATAATTCACAAAATTATCCTTCACAAAACCGCCAAATTTGGTAGAGTTTTTCTAATAACATAATAAAAAGATGGGTGGAGGCAGAAATGTCGGGATAACCGGCGCGCCCTGTAAGTATAGGCAAAGGACGAATATGGTGTATCCAATTATTATTAAAGCAGTGCGGGGTGTTGCCATTTTGGCGATGCTCATGTTCGGGTTCTCGCAAGTGGCGGTTGCCGGGCATAAAAACGGCCACAGCGAAAGCTATGTTCCCGGTATCTGGATCGACCCGGACGGGTGCGAGCATTGGGTGATGGATGACGGGGCCGAGGGCTATATGACGCCCAACGTGACCCCGGACGGCATCCCGGTTTGCCATCGGGTCGAAGCCTGTCTGGTTGAAAGCTCGGACCAGCTTTTTGCGGTCGATAAATCGCGCATCAATGCGGCCAATCGTAAGCGCCTTGAGGATTTCTTTCGCACCGCAGGGGCCAGTGCCTATTCGATCTATGGTCACACCGATAGCGATGCGTCGGACGAATATAATATGGGGCTATCCATGCGACGAGCGACCGCGGTGGCCAATATTGCCAAATCGGTCGGGGCGCATGTCTCGGCGGTGCGCGGCTTTGGCGAGCGACAACCCGTGGCCTCGAACGCGACCGCTTATGGCAAAAAGCGCAACCGGCGCGTCGAAGTTATTTGTATCAGATAGAAGGGAGGCAAGAATATGCAATCAATTCACTTAATGGCAATTGTCACCGGCGCTCTGGTGCTGTCGGCTTGTTCAATAACCAACAAGACCGTTGATCGCGGGATCAATAGCCACAGCCTCAGCAAGCTGAAGGCCGGGATCTGGATCGACCCTCAGGGCTGCGATCAGTGGATCATCGACGACGGGGTCGAAGGGTATTTGT
>CAYPUW010000292.1:0-3285 GCA_964413925.1 uncultured Rhodobacter sp.
ATAACCAGAGGCTTCACATGAATATGCAGGCGATTGACGTCAAAGCTCCGCCCCAACCGATGACACTGGCGGATACCGGCCTAACGACGGTCATGCTGCGCGATATTTTTCTGAAAACGGTGTTTCGTAGGTCCCTGACCACGGCGACCTCGATTGCCGAGGCGATCTGCTTGCCGGTCCAGTTGACCCAGCAACTGATCGAGTTGGTTCGTGAACATAAACTGATGGAGGCCATGGGCAATCGCGAGGCGAACGGGGCCTCCGAGATGGTTTATCAACTGTCAGAAGCCGGCAAAGCGCGCGCCATTGATGCGCTTGCCCAGTCTGAATATTACGGCCCGGTGCCGGTTCCACTTGAGGCCTATAAGGCGCAAACCGAACGCCAGGCTGTTCGAAATATTTCCGTTTCTAAACAACGACTTAGCGGTGCTATGTCGCATCTGGTGCTGCCGGATGGCCTCTTGGACCAGTTGGGACCGGCGATCAATTCGGGCAAATCAATCCTAATGTATGGTCCCCCCGGCAACGGGAAATCCTCGATCTCGAACGGCATTCGCGACGCCCTTGGCGACAAAATTTTCGTGCCGTTGGCGATTGAGTATATGGGGCAGGTGATCACGGTTTACGACCCGATCGTGCATGACAAGGCCGAGGCCAGCGAAGACGATCCAAACTCATTACGCAAGTCTCGCACTCGATTTGACGAGCGATATGTCCGCTGTCGTCGCCCAACTGTCATCACAGGGGGCGAGCTGACGCTGGATATGCTTGATCTTAAATATAACGCGGTTTCGCGAACTTATCAGGCGTCGCTGCAACTGAAATCAACCGGCGGCGTGTTTATTGTCGACGATCTCGGACGGCAAGAAGAGCCGCCGCAAGCGCTGATCAACCGTTGGATCGTGCCGATGGAAAGCGGATATGACATTCTTGCGTTGCAATCGGGCGAAAAGTTTATCGTGCCATTTGACACATTGGTGATTTTTTCCACCAACTTTCGTCCCTCCGAAATGTTCGACGGGGCCGCTCTGCGCCGAATTGCCTATAAAGTTAAGGTAGACGGGCCAAATCAAGAGGATTTTCTGCAGATTTTCATGCGAGTCTGCAGAGCGAAAAATCTGCCCTTCGATGAGGCGTCGATTGTTCACTTGCTGCGCAACAAATACCCCGAAGTCAACAATGTTTACGCCAATTTTCACGGCCCGTTTCTGGTCGAGCAAATCCAGTCGATCTGCGCATATGAGGGCGTTGAGCCGCATATGACCCCTGCGCTCATGGACCGCGCATGGGCCAATCTGTTTGTAAACGAAACCTGACGCTACGATATTTCGGCCATTTGAAACCCGCTACACGCTCGCTTGGCTGGAACGCAATACCCATAAGCAAACCCCGCAAACCATCGACTGGCGGCACGCATCTCGCCAAAAGCGCCCACACGGTTTTGATGGTTTTTCTGCGCCACGCAGCCCTCAAGCAGTCAGGCCCTCAGGTTCGATCAAACCGTTGACACGACTGCACGCGGTGACAGTATTTGCCAGCAGACAGGCGATTGTCATCGGCCCAACCCCGCCGGGAACAGGCGTGATCGCGTCGGCTTTTTGGGACACACTCGCAAAATGCACATCTCCCACCAGCCTCATCTTGCCCTCGCCCTTTTCGGGGGCTGGAATGCGGTTAATGCCCACGTCAATTACGGTCGCACCTTCAGAAATCCAGTCGCCAGTGATCATTTCGGGTCGCCCGACCGCCGCCACGACAATATCAGCCGAGCGGCATAGGGCCTCGATATTCTTGGTGCGCGAATGGGCGATTGTGACCGTGCAGCTCTCTTTCAGCAGCAGGTTTGCCATCGGTTTGCCAACAATATTGGAGCGCCCAACCACCACTGCATTCAGCCCCGACAACGAGCCGAGGTGATCGCGCAACATCATCAAGCAGCCAAGCGGTGTGCAGGGAACCATGGATTTTTGCCCGGTGGCAAGCAAGCCGACGTTGGAGATGTGAAATCCATCCACATCTTTTTGCGGCGCGATCGAGTTTATGACCAGAGCCTCGTTCAAATGCTTGGGCAGCGGCAATTGGCACAAAATTCCATGCACGGCGGGGTCATTATTCAACGTATCGATTAGCTCCAGCAGATCGGATTCTGACGTGTTCACATCCAGCGTATGTTCAAACGAGTTCATGCCGACCTCGACGGTTTGTTTACGCTTATTGCGCACATAAACCTCGCTTGCGGGGTCTTCCCCGACCAAAATAACCGCGAGACCGGGGATGATGCCGTGATCGTCCTTCAGGCGTTTTACATGGGTCGCGACTTTGTCGCGAACTGTTGCGGCAAAAGCTTTGCCGTCGATGATTTTAGCGCTCATGGTTTTTTCCGTTTCATAACGTATGGGAGAGGTGTCTCAGAACAGACCGTCGATTTCACCGGCATCATTGAGCATGATCGATTCCGCCGCAGGGGTTCGTGGCAGGCCCGGCATGGTCATGATCTCACCGCAAATGGCCACGACAAACCCGGCACCCGCTGATAACCTCACCTCGCGAACGGGCACGGAATGGCCGGTCGGTGCCCCGCGCAAGGTCGGATCGGTCGAGAAGCTATACTGGGTTTTGGCCATGCACACCGGCAAATTGCCATAACCGGCGGCTTCCCACTCGCGCAACTGATTACGAATTTTCTGGTCGGCAAGCACCTCGTCGGCGTGGTAAATCCGTTTGGCAATAGTTTCTATTTTCTCCATCAGGGGCATCTCATCGGGATAAATCGGCGCGAAATTGGCCATATCAGCGTCGGCGATTTCAGCCACGCGCGTTGCCAGTTCTACGATGCCTGCGGAGCCTTTTTCCCAATGTTGGCACAGGATCGCTTCGGAGCCTTGCCCCTCAACGAAGGCTTTGATCGCTGCGACTTCGGCCTCGGTGTCGGTCACAAAATGGTTGATGGCGACCACAACCGGCACGCCGAACGACTTCATATTTGAGATATGCCGGCCAAGATTTGGACAACCACTCTTCACCGCCTCGACATTTTCCGCGCCAAGATCGGCGCGCGCAACACCGCCGTTCATCTTCATCGCGCGAACCGTCGCGACAAGCACCACCACCGCGGGCGATAGGCCAGCTTTGCGACACTTGATATTCATGAATTTCTCGGCCCCAAGATCAGCCCCAAAACCAGCCTCGGTCACCACATAATCCGCCAGTTTCAGCGCCGTGGTCGTGGCCACGACCGAGTTGCAACCGTGGGCGATATTGGCGAACGGGCCGCCATGAACAAAC
>CAYPUW010000293.1:0-3232 GCA_964413925.1 uncultured Rhodobacter sp.
ATCCGCAATGTCAAGCACATCGTCTACTGCGCCCAGCTTGACCGCCGCTCGGGGCATACCATAAACGACACAGGTTTTTTCGGACTGGGCATATGTCGTTGCGCCGGCCTGTCTCATTTCGCGCAAGCCAAGTGCGCCATCAGACCCCATGCCGGTCAAAATAGCGCCAACGGCGCGGCGTCCCAAAGCAACGGCGACGCTGTGAAACAGCACATCGACAGAGGGGCGGTGGCCTGAAATTGGTTGAGATTGCTCAAGCTGGCAAGTTAGTCGACCTCGATCATTAACAACCTGTAAATGCTGATCCCCTGGCGCGATCCGAACCATGCCACATGTGAGCGACTCGCCATTTTGGGCCTCGGCGATGTCTTTTTGTGATACCTGCGCAAGACGCGCAGCGAAGCGCTTAGTGAATCCGGAGGGCATATGTTGGGCGATTACCACCGGGGGGGCTGTGGGTGGAAGGTGGTGCAAAAGCTCACCGATCACCGTCACCCCGCCGGTTGAAGCGCCTATAGCGATTAGCTTAAATTGCGGTTCAGTTGCCGGTCTTTCACGAGTTCTGACGGGTTGCGCAACGCACTCCGACGAAGTGCCGTTTGCAGCATACGGAAAGTTCGCGTGACGGATACCCCGTTGTTGACCGCGTTTGTATGGGCGGGTGACATTGGCTCGCGCCGCAACTGATATCTTTCGACAGATAATCTCAGAAAAGGAATCCCATTCGGCACGATTGGTGGGTTTCGCGACGAAATCGACGGCCCCAATATCCAAGGCTTGAAACGTTATATCCGCCCCTGCGGAGGTTAAACTTGACACCATTATCACCGGAAGGGGGCGAAATTCGATGAGTTTTTCCAGAAATTCCAGCCCGTTCATACGGGGCATTTCCACATCAAGGGTCACCACATCTGGGTTGGTTTTGAGAATTACTTCACGCGCTTGGAATGGGTCCGCGACCGAACCTACCACATCAATATCGGGGAAAAATTCCATCGCCTGGCGCAACAAAGCCCGCATCATGCGCGAATCATCAACAATAACGACACGTATCTTTGGAGATCCCCTTCTGAAGTCCCTTGCACCGTTCATCAGAAAAGTTCAACTCGGCCAGTTTCAGGCCGATTTGGCACGTGGCGACGCATCTGCGATTCGGCGGCTTTGACCTTTTGAACCACTGATCTCTCCGGAATCATCACAAGAACCTTATCAAGAGTGGGGCGAAAGAAAATTCTTCGGGCTTGGTTGCCTCCCAGATTGGTAGCGGTGATTGCGATGCCCTCTCGAGTTAAAAACTCAGTGGCGAACTTCTGGTTGCGCGCACCAACAGAGTCACTGGATGAGACATCAACAATATGGGCACCACCAAACAACTTTGCTTGCAATCTTGACCTTTTCGCCCCCAACTTCTGAAGCTCATTGATCAATATTTCCATTGCATGCACCCCATATCTGGCGGCATCACGACCGTTGTCGTTTCTTACGTCGTTTGTGCTTGGCAAAAGGAAGTGATTTAGCCCGCCAATCCCGGAAAAGGGATCGCAAATACAGGCCGAAACGCATGATCCTAGTAATGTTCCAAGGATTTGATCGGGATAGGACGCGATCGCAAATCCCCCCGGCTGAACCATATGAACATAGCCCTCAAGGCGGGCGTCCCAATAGTCATCAGTTCCGTGGTTGTGTTTTTTGCGCGACATTGTTCCGCTCATACTCGGTCTACCTTTTGATAAATCGTTTGCCCCTGACTTTCTAAGTCGGGGTGATGACCGCACATGGATTCAGAATGTCCGAGGTAGAGTTTGCCGCCGGGCCGCAGCAGTTTTACCATTCTATCGACGATTGTTTGTTTTGAGAGGGCGTCAAAATATATCAGCACGTTTCGGCAGAAAATCACGTCAAATGGTCCCCGCATAGGCCATTTCTTATGGAGGTTGAGCTGGTTGAATATGATCATACTCTTAATCGAGTCGACGACCCGAACCTCCTGTGCCGAGATAGCGTCGAAACAAGTGTCCAGATGGTTCTTTTTGCAATGATTGACATTTTCGCTCGTATATATGCCGCGGCTGGCACGAGCGAGAACGTCGGTATCCAGATCGGTGGCCAGAATACGCGCGTCGCTCTTTTTTGTGAGTAGTCCTGTCGCTTTCAGGCTCATGGCAATCGAATATGGCTCCTCTCCGGTCGAGCAGGCAGCGGACCAAATCCTAATCTTGCGTGAAGGGTTGTCGGCTAGGTTCATCGCGCGAACAAAATTCGACAGGTCATCAAAATGATGGGGTTCACGAAAAAAACTGGTGAGATTGGTGGTGATCGCGTTGACCAACTCGCCCGCTTCGTCGGTGCCGCGATCACTGTCTAGATATAAGAGGTATTCTTTGAAACTTTGATGTCCGAGCGCGTGGAGCCGTTTACGCAGCCTTCTGAAGACCAGTTGCCGTTTGAAATCAGGTAAAACTATGCCTGATAAGGTGTGAATTCGCTCCGCGAGCCGCACAAATTCAGCGTCGCTCAGAACGGCAAGCTCCCCAGGCGGCGCAGTGCCGGCATCAGGCCGTTGCGCATCGGGCAGGATTTTCTTCTCGGTCCTCATTGCTGGCACCGATTGTGCTTTTGTCGGAATGTCGGCGAGATGGCCCCCAAACGGCGGGCACTCGGCTCGATACTCAGGCGGCAAATATCTGTCATTCGGGTTGTAATCCTTTTATTCGGCCGGGCCGGGCCAAGCTTGCACACCATCGCATCGGCTCTGGTTTCACAACGCCTAGCGAAAAATGATTACCAAATGGTTCATTTTTTTCCGCCATTAAATAATTTCGTAAGGGGCTGGCCCAGATAGCTATACCCAGAGTCATTGAGAACCCGAATTAGGTGTTGACGATTTTGCGCTAACAGATTCTGTTCGAGTTATGATCGGGCCAAGATTCTGTCCCCTGCACAACGCGCCGAACTGGAGCAGATTGTGCGCCGTCCAAGCGAAGACCACGGTGTGGCGCGGCGGGCAAATGGGATCTTCTTGTTGGATGACGGCAAGAGTTGCGCGGTGATCGCCGAATTTCTTTACCTCGACGACGACACGGTTTGGAATTGGCACAAGCAGCATCTTTCAGGCGGGCTGGACCTTTTGACCACGTTCGACTGGAAAGGCGGGTTAACCTTTCTTAACAAGGCTCCGAAAACGGCTTTATGCGACTGGCTCAAGGCGCATTTTATCCGTGATACGCGCCTG
>CAYPUW010000294.1:0-3223 GCA_964413925.1 uncultured Rhodobacter sp.
GGTGATATAGCCGCCGGGATTGGCGATGCTCTCGCAGAAAATCGCGCGGGTGTTGTCGTCGCAAGCCGCTTTGACCGCATCAAGATCGTCAAAATCGACAAAGCTCGCGCTCCAGCCAAACCGCTTGATGGTCTGGCTGAACTGGGTGATCGAGCCGCCATAAAGCCGGGTTGAAACCACCACATTCAACCCCGGTCCCATCAGCGGAAACAGCGCCATGATCTGCGCTGCGTGACCGGACGAGCAGGCTACAGCACCAACCCCGCCTTCAAGCGTGGCCACGCGCTCTTGCAAAACAGAGACGGTCGGGTTGGTCAGGCGCGAGTAAATATACCCCACCTCCTGAAGGTTAAACAGCGCCGCCGCATGATCGGCATCGCGAAACACATAGGCGGTGGTTTGGTAAATCGGGGTTTGCCGCGCGCCAGTGGCCGGATCGGGGCGCGCGCCTGCGTGAACCTGAAGTGTGTCAAAACCGTAAGTCGCTCGGCCAGTCATAATCATTTCCTTTGGGTAACATATATGTTGAAGCGGAGCCTAAGAGATCGCAATCCGCGCGGCAAGCACGAGAAAAAGTTAAAGTTTTGACGAAATAATGCCGGTGTTGAATCCAGCCATTCGCAACTCACCGAACAGGCGCTGATACTCGATCTTGGGGCAGCGATTTTCGATCACCTGAAGGCCAGCCTCGGTCGCCATCTCGGCAGCCTCCGCGTTCATCACCCCGATCTGCATCCAGATGGTTTTGATGTCTGGCAGATGCTCGATCGCTTGCGCGACGATCGGCGGCACATGCTCGGAGCGGCGGAAAATATCGACGATATCAATCTGGATATCCTTGGGAATAGAGGCGAGATCGCCATAAATCTCCTCACCAAACAACGTCTCGCCCACATGTCCGGGATTGACCGGAATGACGCGAAAATTCTTCAACGACAGGTAGCGCGCCACAAAATAACTGGGCCGGATCGGGTTCATAGACACCCCCACACAGGCGAGTGTTTTGGTTTCAGCGAATATTTTGCGCAGCATCGGGTCGGTTGGGTTTTGGGTCATAGGGGTATTCTATCAGAGTGCAAAGGTGATGGAAATATCGTCCTGATCCGCCAAGCCGCGAAATATAAAACAAAAACGCGCCCGCAGCGGGGGGAACCGGCGGGCGCGAGTGGCGGAACGAGGGACAGTGAAGAAAGACACGTGTTCCGAACGTGCTTCCTTAATTGAGATAAGCAATGCCCCTCGCGATTAAAGACATGGTAATATTACTGTGAAACCTCGTTAGCGTGAGCGGAGGGTGCCAGATGGCGGATCAAGGCCTGCAACAGCAGCCCGATCATCGCGCCGTTAAGCAAATGCCAGACCCAGTGGGTGCCAAACGGAAACGGCGTGCATACCGAGATATCAATGGTGCGAAACATCAACGCCAGTGTGAACATGGCAGCGGCGGCCCCAAACCAGCGCCCCGAGGGGTGTTTCTGCCACAACGTAGCCACGGCGAATATATAAAGCGCGATCAGGGCCGGTGCATATTGCTCCGATCCGTTCAGGGATGCGGTTATGACAGAGGCGCTCGGCCCGGTCAGGATAACACCCGACACCAGCCAGAACACCAGGCCGATGACGCCAAATATCTTGACCGCTCCGATGGCCGCGCGCCCGATGCTTCCGCCGGACATGCCATAGATTGACAACAGCACCATCCAGACCACAAAGGTCCAGATCGGGATCACGTCACTCAGCTCTGACCACTGGTTGGCGAATGTGTGAAACAGCGACGACCCGATGCCGATGGAGGCGACCAACAACACCGCCACCCAAACCGGCCATGTGAGGCGATCAAGCTTTTTGGCGGTGCGATAGCCGTAATAAGCGGCAATCAGAAACGCCAGATTGCTCAGCGCATTAAACGGCTCGTTTAGCAAACCAGTGGCGGTTCGCTCGCAGTAAATATCTACAGGGGTCCACCAATCCATAATCGTATTCCTTAAGTTTTTTGTCGCTGCATGGCCGCATAAAGCCCGACCGCCGCCGCGTTTGAAACATTTAACGAGCCAAAATTGCCCGCAAAATCTATTTTTGCCAATGTGTGGCAGGTTTCTTTGGTGAGATGTCTGAGTCCCGGCCCCTCGGCCCCCAACACGATGCCGGTCGCAACGGGAGGTAATTTCGAGAGGGTCTCGGTCAGGGTTTCGGTCGCGGTGCCGTCCAGTCCGATCAGGAAATAGCCCATTTCCTTGAGTGACCGCATGGCGTTTGAAAGATTGCCGATGCGCAAATAGGGCTGACGCTCCAGCGCGCCAGAGGCGGTTTTGGCCAAGGCGCCTGTCTCCGGGGCTGAGTGGCGCATGGGCGCAATCACCGCCCGCGCCCCGAACACCTCGGCCGAGCGCAAAATCGCGCCGACATTATGCGGGTCCGAGACCCGATCCAGCAGCACGACAAGCGGCGCTTCACCCTTGGGCGCGCAAACTTCAGAAACCGAGCCCCAAACCAGCGGCTTGACCTCGATCGCCACCCCCTGATGCACCGATTGCGGATCGATTGGCACGGAAAACTGCCGTGGATCGGTCATCTCAGGGGTAATTCCCGACAACGCAATATCCTCGGCCAGCTTGTCATGAGCGTTTTTGGTCACCACCAGCCGCAATTTCTGCCGCGCCGGGTTGCGCAAAGCGTCGCGCACCGCGTGATGGCCAAACAACCACAGGCTCTGCGGCTCGTCGGTTTTGTGCGATTTTTCCTTCGCTACCACCCAAGTCGGTTTCTTTTTGTCGCGCGGAGCCACGTTCTCACCTGTCTGTTACTTGGGAAAGTCTTTGCCATGCGGTTTGCAATAACACAAGCGAGCGCCGTTTGATCCCGTCATGCCAATCGGCCTATTTTGGTATTGACGCCTCCAAGCGCACTCAGTATCCACACCCCTGTTCACAAGCGCGCCCAGTTCGGTCGCTTTGGAACGGGCGACGGGCTGCAAGGTGCGGCAGGGGACTGTAACTCCCCCGGGGTGACCCACGCCTGGTTCGATTCCAGGGTCGCCCACCATCTGCATTTTATTATCAGTTAGTTGCAGCGATTGTGTCCCGCGCCAGAAACCCACCGAAAATCCACCGTAGGACATTTACCGGCGCAAAGTACCCATCAAACCCATCAAACCCATTGCATCGCATGCGCCGCAGGGGAATCGACTGAATATTATTGTCTGATAATTTTTTCGAGATAATCA
>CAYPUW010000295.1:0-3221 GCA_964413925.1 uncultured Rhodobacter sp.
CAGCACGTTAATATCTTGGCGAACGCCAAAATAGCCGATCCCGGCCAACAAAAACGTCACGATAATCAGCGCAAATCCTGCCAGCCGAGAGGCTTTGTGAGATAATTTCACCGGCCAGTCACTTATAGTCGATCGAGATCAGTTGCCAGATCAGACGGCTGTTATAACTCGGGTCGCGCAATTCGGGAAAATCGCTCATGGGATAGATCATCCAAATCGGGCCTTTGTCGCGCATGGACAAGGCAACGCCATCGACGCTTAGCGCCAGAATAACATTATACTTGAAAAACTCTTTGACCGGGGCCGCCGATTGAAAGTCGTTGGCGGCAGTCAAAACCACCATTTTTGGCAGGCTAGAACTAAAGCGACGCATAACATCACGCATCAAGGGTCCACGAAAGACCCGCTTTCCATCAACGAATTCATTGCCGGTAACCACGGTCTCCTGCGACATGTCGCGAAGCTGTTTCAGCGTCAGTCCCAGCTCTTTGCCGAGTGCCTTGGAACGGATGGTCAGCGCCGTTTGGCCAAGTGTTATGCTACCGAAACTCGCAGCGAATACAAACAATACAAACCCAATGAGTAGCCGTTTCATAGCGTCACCGTTTTGTTTCATCTCGTCACATTAACCAAGGTAAAGCTGCCAAGACAAACGAATTTTATCAAAAAATCGCTGGCAGCCAACAAAAGAGGGATTTGTGGGTCCCGATCAGCCCACACCACAGCGCGGCGAGGCTGATCACACAAATCCCTCTAGTGGCTCCAATCGTTAGAGTGGAACTTCTAAGGTCAGGATGGATCGATTAGATCAAAGTTGCCGGGTATCCAGCCTCTTTGAGGGTTCCGATCATCTTTTCAGTATCAATAGTCGAGGTGACAGCAAGCACGTGCTGGTCCAGATCAGCTTCGATCTTGGCGGCACTGTCAAGGCCGACAATCGCGGCTTCGATGGTCTTTTTGCAATGACCACAGGTCATGTCGGGTACGCTGAATTTCTGCATTTTCTCACTCCGTTTTGCGTTATTCCAGATAGATGGACATTCCAGTTGGGGTAAGGTCAAGAAGTATTTTGAGTTTTTTTCACACCCGACATATTTCAAATATCGGCTCTCAAATATCGGGCGCATATTCGTCAAGTTCACGCCAAAATCTGCGCAACCCCGACAGCCCAAAAAACAACCGGGGATTGTCAACGCAACAAAATCACATTCCGGCCATGTTTTTGCACGATTTATCAACAATGCTGGCCAGAGAACAGGACAGTTTCGTACTAAGCGCTAGTTAACCATCAATAAACGCGCATGCTCCGCAAATTGTCCTTTTTGAAATGCCGGGGGTTACGCAGTCTGAAGTACCCGAATGCCGAGGTTATCGCGCCATCACTCTGTCGCGGCGACCAAAGCACTGGCAGTTGGGCAAATTGTGGGTAAAAAATGCAGCAGTTAGAACAGCAATTAAAGGACTTTGTTCGAGGCGGCCTCAAGCTGTTTTGGCAAAGGCAAGCCATGTTCGCCGGGGCAACCCTGCTGACCGCATATTACATGAATTTGCAGATCGCGATCATCAGTTACCTGTTTTGCGAAATATCCGAATTCCTGGATCTTTACATCTCCAAAAGAGTGATAAGCTGGACCGATCACAGCCCTGAAACGGCCCGCCGCTATCATAGCATGCTGATGTTCAGCACTGTTCTTAGCTCGTTTTCGATCGTGCAATATGTCGTGCTGGTCTCGTACAGCGAAGGCCCTGCTCTGCATTTCGCGCCGCTCTTTTTCCTGTTTTGCGCCGCTCTTTTTGCCGCCATGAACAACCACCAATTGCCAAAAGTCCTCGCGGTCCGGCTGGTGATTTACGGCGCAGTTTTCCTGCTCATTCCTGCCTACGACCTCTGGGTCGTGCGCCCAGGTCTTAAGTCGGACTTGTGGTTACAATTCGCTACCACATTGTTTGTGCTATATTTTATCCTCGACAGCGCACGGGTGATGCTCGGCGTTTACCGCACCTCGTTGCGCCAGATCGACGACCTTTGCACAGAGCGCGACCGCGTCAGTGCCGCCTACGAGGTCCAGTCGCAATTCGTCGCCGTCGTTAGCCATGAGTTGCGCACGCCGCTGACCTCGATCAAGGGCGCACTTGGTCTCATGAACAGCGGAGCGTTGGGAGTTTTGCCGACCGAGATGGTTGGCGTCGCCGCCATCGCCCAGAAAAACAGCGACCGTCTGGCCCTGTTGATCGACGATTTGCTCGACCTGCAAAAACTCGAAGCAGGCAAAATGACCTTCAACTTTGACACCGTCAATTTGGCGGAGTTGTTGGAGGAGTCCGCTGAGGCCAACAAATCCTACGGAGAGTTGATGGGCGTCACCATCAACCTCATGGCGCGGGACAGATCGCTCGCCGTCAAGGCAGATCGGGACCGGTTGATGCAGGTGCTGGCTAATGTGTTGTCAAACGCGATCAAGTTCTCCAAACCCGGCGACCGGGTTGAGTTGTCGCTAGAAAAATCCGGCGATAAAGTGCGAATTCTCGTGCGCGACTATGGCGTGGGCATCCCCGAAAACTCCCATGACAAGGTGTTCGGGCGTTTCACGCAGGTGGACTCATCAGACCAGCGCGAGATCGGCGGCACCGGCCTTGGCATGAGCATCACCAAGCAAATTCTCGAAGGTCACAACGCCACAATTGATTTCACCAGCACACTCGGCGAAGGAACCACATTCGTGGTCGAGCTGGAATTACTCGATATCGAGGACAGTCAACACACGTCAATTGCCGCCTGATACGTACCAAAATAACTCTACCAACCCACTGGTAATAAAGAAAAATCCCGCGAATAAATGCTCGCGGGATTGATCATTCTCACGCGCCGTCAAGCATGCGGCATTTATTGGCCAACGGTCTTGATACGCCCCTCGACCTTGGCGCTCACGCCACCTTGGCTGATGATATAGTCGATCACATCATTGGCCATCAGGTTGCCATTGCCCGCATTAATCAGCAAATTTCCGGCCCCCAGAACTTTATATCCATCGCCGCCGCCAAGGATATAGTTGTTGGTCGCCAGCTTGTATTTGGCGTTGGGATCAAGGTCGGCTCCGCCAATTTTTACCGATGTGATCCGCGAGCCAGCCGGAGCGGCCGGATCATAAACCACGCTCATCCCCGACAATTGCGGGAAGCGGCCCGAGCCTTTTTCAACCTTGCTGAACCCGTTTTCAAGC
>CAYPUW010000296.1:0-3218 GCA_964413925.1 uncultured Rhodobacter sp.
AAATAGAATACCGAGCTTCATACGCGCGCGCCTTTAATAAGTCATTTCGCGCGAGATCAGAGTGCAGGAGCCGTTAATCCCGCATCACAAGTTTGAGCGAACTTCTTCGCTGATTAAGCTTGCCTGTGCTGGAAAGTCAACATTTTCAAGCGGCTGATTATTTGTAAAAAATCCAAGCAGCGGCGAGAGGTTAACGCGACGCGATAACGCCACGGTTTGCCGATGACCCGTCAAGGTCACCAGCACTCGCATAGGTTGGATCGGTCGATTTGGCGTTAATTGTCTGCCAATATCGCCTTGATATTATCCGGCAGATCAGCCTCGGAAAACTTGGCCTGCTCCGCAGGGTCATGGGTAAACGCAATCAGCGACGCAAGCTCTTCGCCGGTAAGCTCGATCTGCGCGCCAAGCTCGCTCTCTTGCATCGCGATCATCGCCGGTGCGCCCCGCCACATCTTGGCGGCAAAATCAAAGGCGTTCATCGGTTGTTCCATATGACTCGCCGAAATATCGGGGGCATCTTCGCCGCTAATCCCGTTGATATTATGACAAACAACACAGCCCTTGCTGGCAAACAGCTTTCGCTATTTTACTGGATCGAAAGCCGGAATTTTCAGACCGTTTTTCAACAAAAACGCGCTGGTCGCGACATCAGTGTTTACGACACCCGTCGTTTGCGCAAAAATCGGACTGCTCGCAAGTCCAAGGGTAAGTACGCTGGCGGCTATTAAAATTACTGGTTTCATTTTCATAGGACTCTTCCTTCTATCAAGGGCTTGTGTTTAGCGCTTCACAGAGAGAGAGCTTCTATCAAACCCGAGCACGAAGACACTATACTTATCCACCGGTTTGTATATAGAAAATCGGGAAAAATCTCGCGAGTCCTCTTGAAATCCGCGAAAAGACCCAGTGTAATTTCCGCAGCGCAGCAAGTCACGCAAGAAGCCCCGCAGAAAGCCGCACCAACATGAGGGAATCACGCAAACTTTATGTCCTGCGATGCTTTTACCCACCCGACACTTGCAACCCCACACTTGCAACCCGATGCGCGCAACGATACTCCATAAAAGCCCTTTGCTGATCAGGACACCGCGATGCCCTATAGTGACCCCAAAACTCTCGTTTCCACCGACTGGCTGGCCAAGCATTTTGACGACCCCGATTTGCGCATAATCGACGCGTCGTGGTATCTGCCCCAGCAAAACCGCGCCCCCAAGGCCGAGTATGACAACGCCCACATTCCCGGCGCACGGTTCTTTGACATCGACGAGATCGCCGATGGGCAAAGCGATTTGCCGCATATGGCACCCACGGTCGAGAAATTCATCTCCCGAATGCGCGCCAAAGGCATTGGCGACGGCCATCAGGTGGTGATTTACGATAGCGCAGGCATCCTGTCCGCCCCCCGCGTGTGGTGGCTGTTTCATCTGTTTGGCAAGACCGACACCGCCGTTCTGGATGGCGGTCTGCCCAAGTGGCAGGCCGAGGGACGCGCCATTGAGGATATGCCACCGATCGAGCGTGATCGCCACATGACGGTGCAGCGCAATGCCCAATGGATCAAGGACGTAACCCAAGTTGCCGCCGCCTCCAAACTCAAATCCGCACAAATCCTCGACGCCCGCTCGTCCGGTCGTTTTAACGGTGACGAGGCCGAGCCGCGCGCCGGTCTGCGCCAAGGCCATATCCCCAACTCGATCAATCTACCGTTCCAGATGTTGCTCAATAAAAACGGCACCATGAAGCCAACAGCCGAGCTTGGCGCAGTCTTTGCCCGCCTCGGAATTGACATGCGCGCGCCCGTCATTACCACTTGCGGCTCTGGCATCACGGCAGCGATCATCAGCCTGGCTCTGGCGCGTTTGGGTCATAAAAACCACGGGCTTTATGACGGCTCATGGGCCGAATGGGGCATGTATAATGATTTGAAAGTAGCGCGGGACTAGCTCGCACAAAAGGACGTCTCAAATGCTGAGCAATCTACACCAACAACCGCAGGATAAAATCCTGCAATTGATGAAAATGTACCGCGAGGATACGCGCAGCGACAAGATTGACCTCGGCGTTGGCGTCTATAAGGATGCAACCGGCCTCACCCCCGTGATGCGCGCCATCAAAACCGCCGAGCAGCAGCTTTGGGCCGCCGAGACCACCAAGGCCTATACCGGGCTTGCTGGCGATCCGGGCTATCAAAACGCGATGATTGAGCTGGTGCTTGCCGACGCCGTTTCGCGCGACAGCATCGCCGCATCGCACACCCCCGGCGGCACGGGCGCGATCCATGCGGTGCTGGAGCTGATCAACATGGCCAATCCCGACGCCACCATCTGGCTGAGCGCGCCAACTTGGCCCAACCACCCCTCGATCATTCGCCATCTGGGCATGAAAATGGCCGAATACCGCTATTTTGACGACGTCAGTTGCGCGGTCGATTTTGACGGCATGATGGCCGATCTGAAAACCGTCAAGGCCGGAGACGTGGTCTTGCTGCACGGCTGTTGCCACAACCCGACCGGCGCAAATCTGACCCTGCCAGAATGGCAAGCGGTGGCCGATTTGTTGCTGGCGCGCGGCGCGGTTCCGTTCATCGACATCGCCTATCAGGGCTTTGGCGACGGCTTGAACGAGGACGCGGCAGGGGTCAGATTGCTGGCCGCCACATTCCCGGAGATGCTGATCGCGGCCAGTTGCTCCAAGAATTTCGGGGTCTACCGCGAGCGCACCGGCATCGTTCTCGCCATCGCGCCAAACACGGCCACACGCGATATTACCCAAGCCAATCTCGCCCACCTAAACCGCCAAAACTTCTCGTTTCCGCCCGATCATGGCGCGCGCCTTGTAACCATGATCCTGACCGATCCGGCGCTAAAAGCCGACTGGATGGCCGAGCTTGAGGCCGTGCGTCTGGGCATGTTGACCACCCGCGAGCATCTCGCGCGCGAACTTCAGCGCTTGTCCGGCTCCGACAGATTCGGCTTCGTCGCCCAGCATCGCGGCATGTTCTCACGCATGGGGGCCAGCCCTGAACAGGTGGTAAGTCTGCGCGAGCAACACGGGATTTATATGGTCGGCGACAGCCGCATCAATATCGCGGGTCTGAACCCGACCACAGTGCCGATCCTTGCGCGCGCATTGATCGAGGTGGGGTGTTAGAGGATATTAGCTAGTGGATCAAATTATCACGACATTAGAGTTGGTTACACGGAAAAACCCGCACC
>CAYPUW010000297.1:0-3215 GCA_964413925.1 uncultured Rhodobacter sp.
TGGTGATGCATATACCCCGCCTCGACCAGTTTTTTCAGGTTATAAGAAACATTCGAGCCTTGGTAATAGCCGCGCGATTTCAGCTCGCCCGCTGTCACCTCGTTTTCGCCCACATTGAACAACAACAAGGCCTGCACCGCGTTAATATCCAACAGGCCAAGCCGCTCAAACTCGTCCTTGATGACGTCAAGCAACAGGCGATGAAGCCGTTCCACGATGCCGAGCACATCCATATAATCGCCCAAATAGCTTTTTTGCGCACGCCCCTGTCCCTGCAAGTTTCCGCTCGCCATATTCGCGTGATGAAGTGTCATTTCTCTCTCCGCCGATCCAACTATGACGCAAGGATTCGCGGAAAATTCCCAAAAAGAGGTTAAAATGCGCAAAGATTTTTGAAAAATCTCAAAAAGAGGGTAAATCGGTGGAAATTAGTGCCACCAGCGCCACAAATTCGGGCGGGGCGACCACCTGTTCTGAAAACCAGCGGTATAGATCGTGGTCATTTTCGTTAAGCAACTGCTCATAGGCATCAAGCTCGCCCGAACTCAGCTTAGCGATTCCATCATCGGCAAACGGCCCCAAAATGAGGTCCATTTCCTTTGTTCCACGCCGCCAAGAGCGCATTCTCAGCCGCTTGAGACGGATCTCGAGGGTCTCTTCATTCATGTCACATCCTCCCAAAGCCGCGCAGCACCGCGCACACCTGAACTATCGCCCCATTGCGCTCGTTTGATGGGGATTTCAACCCCATTATCTGGCCCATTATCTGGCCCATCATCGGTGCTGGCGAAAATATGCGGCCTAAGATCACGCGCCAGATTTTCCACCAAACCGTCAAGATTAGAGACCCCACCGGCTAAAATAATCACCTCGGGATCGACAATATTTACAATCGTGCCGAGCGCACGGGCCAGACGTTGTCCAAAGGTGGCCAGCACGTCGATCGCAAGCGGCTCCCCTGCGCCCGCATCTTTGGCGACGGCTTGCACGTTTGGCACCTTTTTGCCGCTTTTGCGCCTATAAGCTGCGACAATCGACGGACCGGACAGAAACATCTCGTTGCAGTAATAACGCCCGCAATAACACGCGGTTTCGCGGGGAGCTTCCTGCGCGAGCGGAACATGGCCCCATTCGCCTCCCAGCCCATGCGCGCCGGTGACGATTTTGTTGTCAATCACCAGACCTCCGCCAACGCCAGTGCCCAAAATCACCGCAAAAGCCGAGGTCGTACCGCACGCCGCGCCATCGCGAATCTCCGACAGTGCAAGACAATTGGCGTCATTATTGATGCGTATTTCACGACCAAGTAGGCGCACCAAATCGCCGGGCAAATCGCGACCGTTCAGGCATGTGGAGTTGGCGTTACGCACCAGTCCGGTTTGCGGCGAGACCGAGCCGGGGATGCCGATGCCGACCCGCTGACAGACCTGCCCGCTTTGCGCCTCCAGATGGTCGATCAACGCGCCAATAGCGTGCAACGTTGCACGGTAGTCGCCGCCGGGCGTGGCCACGCGGTGGCGCAGCACTTCAGAGCCATCAGGCATAAGCACCACCCCCTCGATCTTGGTTCCGCCAAGATCAACACCAAACAGCGGCGAGGTCATTTTGACAGCGAGGCCGTCAGCTTTTTTTCAAGCCGCAGCAAGCGGTCGTTCAATTGGCGATAGCCTTCGCGAATGGCGCGAAACTCTACCATTATTTCGCCGGTTTCCACTTTTGGAGGCTCTTCTTCGCGCCAAGGATCGCCGACTTCTTCGCCCAGCCCGGTCAAGAGCCAGATGATCGAAATATTCAGCACTCCGGCCAGCATTTGCAGCTTGTTGGCGCGAGGCTCGGACACGTCCTCTTCCCATGCGTGCAGGGTTTTCAGCTTTATGCCGAGCTTTTGGCTGAGCTGTGCCTGCGTCAAGCCCATTGCCCGCCGCGCCGCTGCGACGCGGTCGCCAAATGTGGCGGCCTCTTCGCTGTAATATCCGGGTTCGTCCGCTAGATTGGTATCTGTCATGTTGTTTTCCGGCCAATATTTGCGCCATAATCTGATCTTGATCGCGGCTTGGCGGCAACCTATGACATGAGCGCGAAACATGCAAATTGGGGATATCGTGGGATTTTTGTCGGACAGCTTGCGCGAGGTTAAGCCCTCGCCGACCATCGCCATCTCGACGCTCGCGGCGGACATGAAGGCCAAGGGGCAGGACGTGATCGGGTTGGCTGCCGGTGAGCCGGATTTTGACACGCCGGACAATATCAAGGCGGCTGCCAAGGTGGCGATTGATGCGGGCAAGACAAAATATACCGCCCCCGACGGGATTATCGAGCTGAAGCGTGCGGTGTGTGACAAGTTCAAGCGCGATAACGGGCTTGATTACGCCCCATCACAGGTGACGATCTCGACTGGCGGCAAGCAGGTGTTGTTCAACGCTTTGCTGGCCACCCTGAACACCGGCGACGAGGTGATTATTCCGGCACCTTACTGGGTTTCCTACCCCGATATGGTGCTGATCGCGGGCGGTATTCCTGTGGTTGCGCCCACGGACATGGACCATAATTACAAGCTGACCCCTGCTGGTCTTGAGGCGGCGATTACACCGAAAACCAAATGGCTGATATTCAACTCGCCCTCCAATCCGACCGGCACTGGCTATTCGCGCGACGAGCTTGGCGCGCTGACCGACGTACTGCTACGCCACCCCCATGTGTGGATTCTCAGCGACGATATGTACGAGCATCTTGCCTATGCCCCGTTCAAATTCTGTACCCCCGCCGAGGTTGAACCCAAGCTTTACGAGCGAACCCTGACCGTGAACGGCGTCTCCAAGGCCTATGCCATGACCGGCTGGCGCATCGGCTATGCGGCGGGACCGGAGGTGCTGATCCGGGCGATGGGCAAGATCCAGTCGCAGTCAACCTCGAACCCATGTTCAATCTCGCAATGGGCGGCGGTGGAGGCACTGAACGGGCCGCAGGATTATATCACGCGCAGCCTGCCGGTCTTTGAGGGGCGGCGCGATCTTGTGGTTAGTATGCTCAATCAAGCTAAGGGGATCACCTGTCCCACCCCGGAGGGAGCGTTTTACGCCTACCCTTCGATTGCAAAGCTGATCGGCAAGTCAACGCCCGCAGGCGTGGTGATCGCAAGCGACGAGATTTTTGCCACAGAGCTGTTGCAACACACCGGCGTTGCGGTGGTTTTCGGCGCGGCATTTGGACTATCG
>CAYPUW010000298.1:0-3197 GCA_964413925.1 uncultured Rhodobacter sp.
GCCACTTGCCTGCTTAAGGGCCACATTGCGCGCAGCTGACAAGCCAGCATTTTCCTGTGTTATCAACAGTATGCGCGGATCATTGAAGCTCGCAAGGGCCGCACGGGTCGGCGCGTCGGCCCCGTCCTCGACAATGATATACTGGAAATTATCGTGAGTTTGGTTGAGCACGCAAGCGACGCTGTCAAGCAACAGCGCGCCCTCGTTAAAGGTGGTGGTGATGCAGGTTAGCTTCATTTGCTGCCTGCCTTTAACCCTAAAAGCCGTCGCCAATATGCCTCTGATGTCATCTCGTCATGGGTCTCGCCGTAAGCTTGGCGCAAGGCGTTATAGCCAAGCACAAAGCGGCATGTGGCCCAAATGCTGCGCGCTACCAAGCCCATGAACCGGCGTTTTGACTGCTGAACCGTATAGGCCTGCGCGCCGCTGGCATCCAGAAAGGTGATCCGGCTTGAGCCCCAGATATAATCGGGATGGCTGCGGAATTTGACCGGCACCAGCACCCGATTGGCCCATGAATTGTAAAACGGCAGCAGATGGCCATTGAGGCTGTAGCGCCACAAAGGGCGCAGCACAATATAGCGCCAGCGCCATGATTTGAAGCGGTGGCGCATGCGTGGTTCGGCTTTGGGCAGGGGGCGCCATTTTTCCTGATTGATCAGGGTGGCAATGTCTTGACGTCGCTGGCGCATATCGGCGTTTTTGGTAAAAAATCCGGGGCCTTGCATCACGTCATTCCACGCCAGCAACAACGCTTCGCAAGTCTCGTATTGAAACCGCACCATGTTGCGAAAAATGAACCACAGCGCGATGCGCGCACAGGCAAACCGGTTGATCGCCAGCGCTTTGATGGTCAGGTGCTGAACCAGATGGTTGCGCAGATCAAGATAAAGGGTCTGCGCGCTTTCCTTATGGGAAAAGTCGTCCTGAAACGAGGCGACACCGAGCAAAGTGCTGATGGCAAAATCATTGGCCAGCGAGAAATTGATATCATCCCCACGCACGAAAAACGGGTAGGGATAATGGCGGGCATAGGCCAGCGGAAAGGCGAAAAACCACCAGCCGCCGTAAAATCTGTCCTGAAATTTGGCGGATTTTGGGCGCAGCGAGTAGCTTTCGACCGCCAGCACATCCTCAAACTTGCGCAGATCCGCCCCGGTCGAGACCGGCCAGCAGCGCCGATCAAAAACCGCGCCGTTCTCCCATAAACGCCAATCGGCGGCGGTGGAGATCATCGCCCCGGCAACCGCCGCGTTCGGGTGTTTGGCCAGCGCTAAAAAGGCGTAAACACGGGCGAGGTTTTCGGTTGAGAACGCGGCATCATCATCCATGAACAAGCAATGGCTGTGATTTGCGGCACTGGCCTCAAGCATCCCGCGCGCGAACCCGCCCGCCCCGCCGAGATTGGGGTTGGCGAGATTGGGGTTGGCGAGGCTGATGATTTTGGTGCGGTTGGCGATCTTGGCCGATTGCCCGTTATCGACCACAATCACCGAAATTTGCGGCCCGAAAGGCGAGGTTTCAAGATATTGTTCCAGCCGTTGAACCGTGGCGCGCACCTGCTCTTCGCGTTGATAGGTGGTGATGCACACAGCCAGCGAGGGCGGGTTTTTTGGCGCGGTTTGGGTGAAAAACTGCCCGCCTTTAAGGCTGGCAATCCCCAAAGCGCAAAGCTCAAACCAGATCAGCCCATGCGCGGCCCCATTGATATAGTCCGATAAATCAAGCTGGATCTTGGTTGAGGTATCAAGCGTAACTTGATGCTTTAACAGGATTTTATCGTCTTCACCTTGCGCGCTATGGGTGACGGTGACCGCAAACTCTCCCTGCCCGCGCAGCGACAGGACCAAGCCGTCAAGCACACATTCCCGATGCCATTTGCCAATGCCAAGCGCGTTGAAATAGCCGTCAAATCGCGCGCGCCCCCCGCTTTTAAACTCCAGAGCCATGCCCGCGCCAAACCGCACAGGGCCGGACAGATGGGCATAAAGCGCTTCCTCAGAGCAAAGTTCAGGATCGGGAAAGACGATATTTTGAAGCGGGGTCATCGTCGTCTTATCGTGCAAACAGCGTGGTGTTCATCACCGTGGCAAAGCGCTCTTTGACCACCTCTGGTGCAAACTTTATCAGGGAGGCAATGGCGCTGGCATTTCGGCGCAAAAGCCTCTGGCTGTCAGGGTCAAAGATGTCCTCGGCGAGGATCGACTGTTGGCATTTTGGGGCCGAGATGCGCGCGGCCTCAAGCGCTTGGCTCATAACCGGATCAGCAAAAAAGCGGCGATCAAGCGCTTGCGCATCGGCGTGATAGGTCTTGTGGACTTTCTGAGCCAGATGGTGGGGCATGTGCAGTTTTGTGTGCGCCCCATCCTGTGCGCGCGTGGTCAAAATATGGCCGGCCCGGCGTCCAAACAAGACTCGCAACTCCTTGGGGAACTCCCGCAAAGCGTTTTGGTATTCCAGCATGATTGCCAACTGCTCCACCGACAGCGAGGAGTTGCGACGGATTAGGTTTTGAATGGTGAAATCGCCATTCTGAAGGGTTGTTTTCAGAAAATCATGCACCACGCAGCCTTTGTAAAGCTCGGCGCGCACCAGCGGGCGCAGCTCGAACCGGTCCTTGAAGACCTTGCGCCAGCGGCTAAAGCGCGCCGTATATAAAAATCGCCCCCGCCGCGCGGTCTGCTCGTGAAACTGCTCAAGCGTGCCAGAAAACAAACCGAGCTTGATCTGCTCGCCATAAGACGAGACCAGCCGCGCGCCGTGGGGGCGCACATAGCCGATAAAACGGGCGGTGTTTTCGTGTTGGGGCAGGAATTTTCTGATCGCGGCGCGGAAAGTGCGCGGGTTCACGCCCTCGAACGTTTCGGCAGAAACCACCGCCATGTCGGCCTCGGAGGCGTCGAGCTTTTGGGCAAGATGCCTGAACCTTTGTGCCCTGAGATGGGCAAGCTTCTTTTGGCTCAGACTTCGGGCAAGGCCATTATGGTTACGCACGGCGGGATAAAACAGGTTTACCTTTGGAATATGCACCTGCCCACGGCTGAGGACCGACTGCACCGATGTGCTGCCGGTTTTATAGTCTCCAATATGAAAAACCAGTTCCTTAACCATTTTATCCCTGTTTCGCGCCTCTCCGAGACGACTTTTAATTTGCGCCTCTCCGAGACGACATCAAAGCCCGGAGCCGGTCAAGGCGT
>CAYPUW010000299.1:0-3191 GCA_964413925.1 uncultured Rhodobacter sp.
GGCTTGTTCCGGGCGGCGATGTCGGGTTAATGGACACGAGACCGGCGCGGATGTAGTGGACTACGCTTCAAGCGTATCACTCGAACGGCGATGTGAACACGGACCTGACCATCATTGAGGGCGTCCATACTGCCGCCGATCTGGCGGCATGGCAGGCGGCAGAACCGTGGCCGTCAAACCCGGTCTATGTGCGGCTTGACAACACGTCAGCCGAATTCATCGTGGATCCAAACACGGCGATTTTCGCATTCGGCGGGCCGGTCACAAAGATCGAGCTGAGCGCGGTTCTCTATGATCTGGGGAACTGGGATCAGGAGCTAATAAGCTGATGGGGCGGGCGCTTCCCATAACGGCGGCGGCGGTGGGCCTGTGGTGGCTCTATGCGCGCGGCAGTCTTGACGGGGTGCTTGCGCGCCTTGGGATCGACACGACAGGGCGCGCCGGAACGGCAATCAAGAAAGCGTGGCCGGTGTCGCTGGACCTGTCCGGCCTGACCGGCATTGGCGGTTTGACCGGCACGCCAGCGTTACCAAAACCGGCAAAGAGTGGCGGCGCAAACAAAGAGCTGGAACTTCTGCGCGACAATCTGGACATGGTGCAGGGCTGGGCGATGCGCAACCTCGCGTGGACGGCGGCAATGATGCACGTTGAAAGCCGTGGCAACCCGGACGCGCGCAGCGCCAAGGGCGCGCTCGGGGTGATGCAGGTACTGCCGACCACGGCGAACGATGTTTACAGGTGGGGTTGGGACCGGATGTTGCCGACCACGGCGGCGCTGTTGAGCGTGCGCGGCAGCATCTATTTTGGCACCGCGTACATGGACTATCTGAGCCGCACAAACACCGATCGAGAATGGATCACGCGGGCCTATAACGCCGGGCCGGGTGGCAAGCGGTCGGATGGAACGTGGCCACCAGAAACCGAACGCTATGTCGCGGCGGTTCGGGCACGGTTTGAGGCGACGACAGGCACAGTCTCGCCGCCACCAAAGCCAAAGCCGAAACCGGTGCCCGTGACACCGGTTTCCTATGTGCCGGTTTCACCGGACCAAGAACACGGAAAATGACGGGAAAGGGGTAAACGATGCCTGCAATACCTTTGGTCTATTGGTTCGGAGCTGGGGCCGCTGCTGCGCTCGGATTTGGCGGTTACTCGCTCGGCAATGAAATCGGCAAGGGCGTCGGCAAGTCGGTGCCAATTGTGACGATGGCGCTTATCGGGCTGGTGACATATCAGGCGCTGCGCAAATGAGCGACCTGTTTGACAGAATGTTCGGATCGGCGGCGCCGACTGATCCAGTTGCACCGGTTGCAGACGATGCCAGCGGGCGCTTTGTGCCGTTCACATTGGCCGGAGCATCGGAGGCGGCGCGCCGCGCCGCGCGGTCGGTCATGGTCAACAACCTGCCGGGGGCGGGCACGCTGTTCACCTATGATCTTGACGCGGGTTTCAGGCTGACCGGCTTGGGAACGGCGCTGGCGCTGGCCGGGGCCGCGTATGGCGCGCTCAGGTTCATCAAGGCGGTGTAAACATGGAAGCCGAGATAGCGCGCGCCACAATGCCACTTCTGGCCGTCCTCTGGTCGCTGCTGATGGTGGTCATAGGGTTTATGGTGGTTCGCATCGTGCGTTCAATCGACGGGCTGAGCCTGATTGTCACAGAGCTTCGCTTGGATGTGGTGCGGATCAAGCAGGCAATGGGGCTGATTGGGAAGGAATAGCTGATGCTGGCGGGACTGTTGCAGATCATCGGAATCGGTGGCGATATTGCCAAGGCGCGCTCGGAGCTGAAGCGCGCCAAGCTGGAAGCCCAGACAAAGGCGGTTCTGGCCGCTGCGGAAAGTGAAAAGGGTTGGGAACAGCTCGCCGGGGAGAACGCGCGCAACAGTTGGGTGGATGAATTCTGGACGCTGGTTCTTGCAGCGCCGTTGATCCTTTCCTTTATCCCCGGCCTGCAACCCTATGTGAAAGCGGGCTTTGTCGCGCTGGAAGGGGTGCCGGAATGGTATCGCTGGGCGCTGCTGGCGGCGATCAGCTTTGCATTCGCCAGGCGAAAGATGCCGAACCTTGCCGGGTGGGTCACGCGGCGGCGTTAAACCCGGCCCAAAACCGCATGAAAACACGACAGAAACGCGCCGCGCGCGGTGGGTGGCACCAGCTCGGCCGAGCTGATTTGCCGATCTATGGTTGTTCACATACTCGGCCGAGTGATCTTGCGGGATAAATATGTTGACGCGGCGCGGTTAACGGATTTAGGGATATAGGCACGGTAAACAGGGCAGGGCCATGCAGTCGGATCACCAGACAGTCAGTTGCGAAATCGCCGGTAATGGCGGAATGCGCATAATCGACAGTATGTTTCGGGCGCGTTCGGCCATGAAAACAAGGGCGGGGGAGGATAGACCCCGCCCGATAGGCTCTATCGGCCTCAGTCCACCGACCAAGCGTCCCGATTGCTCGGGACCGGCGGTAGAGGGGGCGGGGGCAGGCCGGGCCTGCACGGGAATGTTTACCGCAAAACCATCAACAGCGCAAATGGAGAATGAGCGATGGGAAAACGCGGACCGGCAATATCTCAAGCAGAGGACAAAATCATCAGGCTGGGCCTGCAACGGGGCCGCACAGTGCGCCAGATAGCTGCATTCCTCGGGCGCGCGCCAGCGTCGATCTACAAACGCATTGAACGGATGAAGCAGACCGGCGAAATCAATCAGACGGTTGCCGATTTGGGGCAGTTTGATGAGTGAATATGGACTGTCAGAACAACAGAGGCGGTCGCTATGGGCATTCAAGCGGCACGCGCTGGAAGTGGCCACCATCGGCGGCGCGACACTCGCGGTTTATCGCGTGTTTCTGGACCGGATCAATTGGCGGTATCGCACGACATTTTGCAGCCGTGCCGAGTTGATGGCAGAGGCGAGAATTTCAGACCGTCACCTTGACCGCGTTTTGAAGATACTTCGCACATCTGGATATATTGAGGCGGTCGCGTATCCACAAGGCGGGCGCGGAATGTCGCCGGTTTACCGGTTCGCACGGGCCGAATTGCTACAGTCCAGACAGATCAACCTAAACGGGCAAACCCCCGACAAAACCCCCGACAAAATGAATCTTTGGCAAAACAACCCAAACGGGCAGACCCCCGACAAAACCCCCGACAAAACCCCCGACAAAATGTCGGACCCTATAACA
>CAYPUW010000300.1:0-3177 GCA_964413925.1 uncultured Rhodobacter sp.
AGCATTGAAAGTATGGAAAAATTCGTCTTGGGTTGACTCCTTGCCCGCAATGAATTGCACGTCATCCACCATCAGCACATCAACCGAGCGGAACATCTCTTTGAACCCGATCATGTCTTTGAACCGCAGGGATTGCACGAACCGATACATGAACTGCTCGGCGGAAAGGTAAAGAACCTTGGCCTCGGGTTGACGGGCCTTAATCTCCCAAGCGATGGCGTGCATGAGGTGGGTTTTGCCCAAGCCAACGCCGCCATAAAGGAACAAGGGATTGAAGGTCACCGGCCCGCCTTCGGACACGCGGCGCGCGGCGGCATGGGCCAGCTCGTTTGGTTTGCCAACCACAAAACCGTCAAAGGTAAAGCGTTTATCAAGCGGTGAAGCGGGCAAGTCGATCTCGGAACGAGAGGCCTTGGCCACAGCGAAAGTCGGTCTTGAGGCCGCGCGCGAATAGCCGCTTTGCTCGCTTCCATCGGTGGATTTGGCAGAACACCGCTCGGCAACCTTAAAATCAAGCCGGTCAATGGTGCAGCCAGTAGAAACCAGACCTTGCAAAATCTTGTCGCCATAATTTCGCGACACCCAATCGCCAAAAAAGCTGGTCGGAACCGCGAAATGGGCAACGCCTTCGGAGGCGTTAATCAAATCAAGCGGCTCGATCCAGTTCGTAAATGCATCTTTGCCAATCGTGCGCATCAGATCGTCGCGCACACGCCCCCAGGTGTCTTTGGTCATTTTTTGTCCATTCTTTTTGTTCTTTCGGGCTTTTTGTTCTTTCGCGCTGAAAATTTCAGCTCTGCCCCCAAGGCATTTTTCGTTGTTTCCAACCGTTAACGTTGCCGCGATGCTTTTGCTCATCAAGGTCACCCTCGAACCCCTCGGCAATATTTACACAGTGCGTTTTTCTTCCAATCTCTCCGATCAACTCAGAGACGTATTCCGCAGCGTCCAATGAGCGGACGCCAGAGCGGCAGATGAAAAATATTTTATCGGGGAAACGGTCCCCGAAATTTGAAAACAATTCGCCCGTGAATTCGGGGTTAACAGACATTTCCGGAAAGGCTAACCACTCAACCCTAAGGACACGCTTCTTAAGCGCGCTAAGGTCGGGAAATCCCACGAAAGACCACTCCGATTTGGTTCGGACATCAACAAGAACCGTGTTGGGTTCTTTGAGCATTTCATAGGCTTCGTGCGGCAGCACTTCGGTAACGGTTGCATCGGCATCCGTGTTCATTCTGTCCCCCCAGACGATTTGAATCACTCAGCGAAGGTAGCAGTTGGTTAAGCGAGAGTTCAACAAATCTTCACACTTGACTCAGACATTAGTGAAACCGAATCCGGGAGGGGGAGAGTCTTCTCTAAATGTTGGGGGTCACGCGATTTTGGACATAGGAAGCGGCGCTATCGTGGTGCGCGAAGGCCGGTCTCGCTGCGGGCAATTCGTGAAAATCACCTGTAGAGTGATTCTTTTCACGCCAATAAAAAAGAACGCCGCCCGGTAAGGCAGCGTTCCTCAGAAATTCAAGATAGCGGCAATATGCGATTAAGCAGACAGCGCTTTCACACGAGCGGTCAGACGCGAAATCTTACGGCTGGCTGTGTTTTTATGCAGGATACCCTTGGTCACACCGCGCATAATCTCAGGCTGTGCAGCCTTCATAGCAGCGGAGGCGTCAGCCTGCTTGCCACCAGCGATCGCTTCTTCAACCTTGCGGATGAACGTGCGGATGCGCGTACGGCGGTTTTTGTTTACGAGCGCGCGACGGTCGTTTTGACGTGCGCGTTTTTTTGATTGCGGCGAGTTAGCCATAGATAAAATTCCGGTCTTTTCGGGTTTCGAAAGATGAAGCGTGCTTTTAGACGCGAGGAACAGACAAGTCAACGGCCTCGGCACGGGTTTTTGGTGATTATTTCCAGACTATTTTCCGCGAAATTGAGGTTCACGCTTTTCCAGGAATGCGGCCATGCCCTCGGACTGATCTTCAGTCGCGAACAGAGCGTGGAAAAGCCGCCGCTCAAACAGCAAGCCTTCGCGCAACGTCGTCTCATAGGCGCGGTTAACACTTTCCTTAACGGCCATATTAGTCAGCCCCGACTTCTCGGCGATTTTCGCAGCCGTCGCCATCGCGTCCTCGACCAGCTTTTTGGCCGGAACAACCCGACTGACAAGACCGGAGCGTTCGGCTTCATCCGCGTCCATAAAGCGCCCCGTCAGGTGCATCTCCATCGACTTGGATTTGCCGACAAACCGCGTCAGACGCTGGGTGCCGCCAATACCCGCCATCACCCCTAGGTTGATTTCGGGTTGGCCGAATTTGGCGGTATCAGCCGCGATGATAAAGTCGCACATCATCGCCAGCTCACACCCGCCGCCCAGCGCATAGCCTGCAACGGCAGCAATAACCGGCTTGCGACAGCGCAGGATCGCCTCGGATTCCGCGGTGAAGAAATCGGTCGTGAACATCTCGACGAAGGTTTTTTGCGACATCTCTTTGATATCGGCCCCGGCCGCGAACGCTTTGTCCGAGCCAGTCAGCACCACCGCGCGAATATTATCATTGTCCTCGACCGCCTTCAGGGCGCAGGCAAGCTCGCATAAAAGCTGGCTGTTAAGCGCGTTGAGCGCGTCGGGCCGATTGAGGCGGATCAGACAAACGTGGTCCTTAACCTCTACAATCAGGGTCTCATAGGCCATTCGGGTTCCCTTCGATTGGCACTGCAAAATGCTCAATTACCACTTTGACCGTCGCGTTCAAGAACGTTCTGGCAAATGTGACAATAGAAAGTCGAGCGTCCACCTTGGGCCGCGCGCACAATTTTGCCTTTGCAATCAGGTGCTCGGCAGGGTTCGCCCTCGCGTCCATATGCGGCAAATTGATGCTGAAAATATCCCAGATCCCCGTCGGTCTGGCGGTAATCTTTCAACGATGAGCCACCTTTTTCGATCGCCTCGACCAGAATTTTGCGAATCACCGGCACCAGATCGCGGATTTTGGCGACCGGAATATCGCATGCGCGCATAAAAGGCGAAATCCGCGCGCGCCAAAGCGCCTCGCACACGTAAATATTACCCAAGCCCGCAACAAGTTTTTGATCAAGCAGCGCGGTCTTTATCGCGGTCTTTCGCCCCAATAGTGCCTTGGCGAGATAGGTGTCGTCAAACCCGTTACCAAG
>CAYPUW010000301.1:0-3172 GCA_964413925.1 uncultured Rhodobacter sp.
AGGCTTTTTTGCATCACAAAAACGTCTTTATCCCCGAGGGGAGCGGTATCCTTCACCTCCCAGCCATGGGTGAAATAAATCGCCGGAGTTTCGGTTAACAAATAGAGAATTTGGTCGCCTCCAGCGGCGGCATAGGCCTCCAGATGCGCCATCAACGCACCTGCTACACCCTTGTCGCGATAGTCAGGATCAACCACCAGACTGGACAGCCACGGGGTCAGATGCATGTGGGTCTCTACTCCCTCATGCTCCAACATCCAGACCATTCCGACCGGGATATCATCTTGAAAAGCCACGAAAACTTCGTCGGTCGGGTGCGCCTCAATGCGGGAATATTCGTCGTCCCAATCCTCAAGCGAGAACCCGGCGACCTCGCCCCATTCCGCATCCGCCCACTGCACGCAAATGTCGCGCGCGGATGGAAACTGGCTTAGTGGCGAGATCGTCAGCATAATAAATTTCAGGTTAACAGACTATTCAAAACACCACCAGACCCTAGCGGATTGAATCCACCGTTTCGATCCACTAGGTTTTTGCCTAATGGATCAAATTATCACAATATTTGAGTTGCTTGCGCGAAATATGTTGCGCCTGCGGGGGGACTCAAATGTTGCGTTCGATCCACTAGCGGAAAACGGTTGCTGCGTGTATAGGCTCAGTGCATAAAAGCAACGGCTGTTGCTGATCTGCTTGGTCGGGGGCGCAATGACAGAGTTTGAACATCTGGCCGACGGGCGCATATTTACGGTGCGGGTGACCCCAAAAGCCTCGCGCAACGCGGTCAAACCCGACCCCGACGGGCGCGCCGATTTGCGAGTTTATGTGACCGTGGTGCCGGAGGGAGGCAAGGCCAATGCGGCGGTGATCAAGCTGTTGTCAAAGGCGCTGGGCGTGCCAAAAACCCGCCTCATATTGCTGCGCGGCGGCACGGGGCGCGACAAGCAATTTCGCGTGAAGATGTGAAGGCTAGGTTTCGTCCCTGAACTGGTAACTGCCCTCGGGCAGATCGAGTGCGGCCTGCAAATCACGCAATTGTGCCAATGAAAACGTGAGTTTATGCACGCGGTCCGCCCGCTCGTCATATTGCTCGACCGTGACGCAGGAAGCGAAGGCAGAGAGGGTGATATCCTCTTGCAAAGGAACTTCCCCGTCGTCGATCAGGGTAACGATTGTCGCGTCAAACTCGTGCTCGATGGTAAACATGCACCAAGGTTAGCGCCTTGATTGCAAGAGCGCAATGGAGTGTGCGCTGCGCATGGCCGCCTTCTATACCAGCTTGCCCCACAGGTCGTATTCCGTGGCCTCATCCACCTCAACAGTGACGATATCGCCAAGTTTCAGCCCCTCAAAGCCCTCGTCGATAAACAGGTTTCCGTCGATCTCCGGCGCGTCGGCCTTGGTGCGGCAGGTGGCTCCCTGATCGTCAATCGCGTCGATGATGACCTCCTGAAGCGAGCCGATTTTAGCGGCAAGTTTTGCCTCTGAGATGGCTTGGGATTTCTCCATAAAACGATTCCAGCGCTCTTGTTTAAGCGCGCTTGGCACATGATCCGGCAGCGTGTTGGAGCGTGCGCCTGCGACATTTTCATACTGAAAACAGCCGACACGATCGAGTTTTGCCTCGTCCAACCAGTCAAGAAGATGCTGAAATTCGGCCTCGCTCTCGCCGGGATAGCCGACGATAAACGTGCTTCGCAGGGTAATGTCGGGGCAGATGGCGCGCCAGCGCGCGATCTCGTCCAAGGTGCGCGCACTGGCAGCGGGGCGGGCCATGCGGCGTAAAATATCGGGGTGGCTGTGCTGAAATGGAATGTCGAGATATGGCAGGATCAGCCCGTCGCTCATCAGCGGAATAAGGTCGCGCACATGGGGGTAGGGATAGACGTAATGGAGGCGCGTCCACACCCCGAGCGCGCCTAAATCGCGTGCAAGATCAGTGATATGCGCACGGTGACCCCGCTCCTTGGCATGGCCAATATCAACCCCGTAAGCGGAGGTATCCTGACTGATCACCAACAACTCCTTAACGCCGCTCTCAACCAGCTTTTCAGCCTCGCGCAATACCGCATAGGCTGGGCGGCTTTGCAATCGACCGCGCATGTCGGGGATGATGCAGAATTTGCATTTATGATTGCAGCCCTCCGAAATCTTAACATAGCTGTAATGCCTTGGCGTTAGGCTCACCCCTGAGGCGGGCAGCAGATCGACAAACGGGTCAGGATCAGGCGGCACCGCGATATGAACCGCATCGAGCACCTGCTCATATTGATGCGGGCCAGTAACGGCGAGGATATTGGGGTGATGGGCGCGAATGTAATCAGGCTCGGCCCCAAGACAGCCGGTGACGATGACGCGACCGTTCTCGGTTAGGGCCTCGCCAATGGCCTCAAGACTTTCGGCTTTGGCGCTGTCCAGAAAGCCGCAAGTGTTAACGATCACTGCGTCGGCACCTGCATAATCGGGCGAAACCGCATAGCCCTCGGCGCGCAAACGGGTCAAAATACGCTCGCTGTCAACCAACGCTTTTGGGCATCCCAGCGACACCATACCGATGGTCGGCTGTCCGGGGCGCGGGGCGTCGGGAACGCGGGCGCGGGCGATGTCGGGGCGTAGATTTGGCGGGTTTTGGCTCATGCGCTGGCTATAGATCAAACGGTGGCCAAGGGGAACCGGATTGAAAACCAACTATGATGGCTCTTGTGATGGCCCTCAAGTCCAAGCGGCCAATTAAGGAGCGCCGCTTGTCCTCGTTTGACTACATAATAAGGCGCTGCATCTGATTGCAGCGCCTCATCACCTCAAAACCGATGTCGCAACTTTATTCTACGGTCAGAAGTACCCACATGCCAGAGGCATAGTGACCAGCAACATTACAGTAGAGCATGTATTTCCCCGGCGTAAGCGTGACCGTCAAGCTACCGGATTCGCCCGGCTCCAATTCGGATATCTCGCCTATATTCATGTTAGGTTGGTTTTCATCAACCCGCCCAGAGTTGTCCTTATATGGGACGGCAGTTGCATATTCGGCCAGATTGGCGACGACCATCTCATGCTCGATATCGGTAGAGGAATTAACCGCGTTAAAGGTTATGGGGCTGACCCAGATAACTCAAAAAAGGGTTATCATTGGCCATATGCGAAAGAGCCGACTCAGCCACTATAAACAGAACCG
>CAYPUW010000302.1:0-3153 GCA_964413925.1 uncultured Rhodobacter sp.
CCAAGGGCGAGGTGGTTGCCGATGGGCCGTCCACCGATCTTGGCGAATTGGCGCTTGGTAAAAACGTACTGGTCGCGTTTATGCCGTGGAATGGTTATAACTTCGAGGACTCGATCCTGATCTCGGAGCGTATCGTCAAGGACGACGTGTTTACCTCGGTGCATATCGAGGAGTTCGAGGTTGCCGCGCGCGACACCAAGCTGGGGCCAGAGGAAATCACCCGCGACATTCCCAATGTGGGCGAAGAGGCGCTGCGTAATCTCGACGAGGCCGGTATTGTTTATATCGGTGCCGAGGTCGGCCCGGCCGACATTCTGGTCGGTAAAATCACCCCAAAAGGCGAAAGCCCGATGACGCCGGAAGAAAAGCTTTTGCGGGCGATCTTTGGCGAAAAAGCCTCAGATGTGCGTGACACCTCGTTGCGTCTGCCGCCGGGGGATTACGGCACAGTGGTCGAGGTTCGTGTGTTCAATCGCCACGGCATCGAAAAAGACGAGCGCGCGCTGCAAATCGAGCGTGAAGAAGTCGAGACCCTTTCGCGCGACCGCGACAACGAGATGGCCATTCTGGACCGCAATACTTACGGTCGTCTGAAAGGCATGATCCTTGGCAAAATCGCTGTCAAAGGCCCCAAAGGGGTGAAATCCAAATCGGAAATCACCGAGGAGTTGCTTGACGAGTTGAGCCACGGTCAATGGTGGCAACTGGCGCTTGGCGACGACAAAGAGGCGGCTTCGGTCGAGGCGCTCAATGCGCAATACGACGTTCAGAAACATGCGCTTGATGCGCGGTTCGAGGACAAGGTTGAAAAAGTCCGTCGCGGCGACGATCTGATGCCGGGCGTGATGAAGATGGTCAAAGTGTTCATCGCCGTGAAGCGCAAGCTTCAGCCGGGGGACAAAATGGCCGGTCGTCACGGCAACAAGGGCGTTATCTCTCGCGTGGTTCCGCAAGAGGACATGCCGTTCCTCGCGGATGGCACGCCGGTCGATTTCTGCCTCAATCCGCTCGGGGTGCCGAGCCGGATGAATGTCGGGCAAATCTTGGAGACCCACATGGGTTGGGCCGCGCATGGTCTGGGCAAATCTATCGACGAGGGGCTGAAAGAATACCGCCGCTCGGGTGATATGACCACGGTTCAGGAAGCGATGAAAAACGCTTATGGCGAGCCTCTTTATAACGAGGTCTTCACCGAGATGGATCGGGACGAGTTTCTCGAGGCTGCTGGCAATGTCACCCGTGGCGTGCCAATTGCGACCCCGGTTTTTGACGGTGCCAAAGAGGCCGATGTTGACGACGCGCTCCGGCGTGCCGGATTTGAAACCTCGGCCCAATCTGACCTTTACGATGGTCGCACCGGCGAGAAATTCGCGCGCCAAGTGACGGTTGGGATGAAATATATCCTCAAGCTGCACCACCTTGTTGACGAGAAAATCCACGCCCGTTCGACCGGCCCATATAGCCTCGTCACCCAGCAGCCGCTCGGTGGTAAAGCCCAGTTTGGCGGTCAGCGCTTTGGCGAGATGGAGGTTTGGGCGCTTGAAGCATATGGCGCCGCCTACACCTTGCAGGAAATGCTGACGGTGAAATCGGACGACGTTGCTGGCCGCACCAAGGTCTATGAGAGCATCGTTAAAGGCGAGGATAATTTCGAAGCAGGTGTGCCTGAATCGTTCAATGTTCTGGTGAAAGAAATCCGCTCGCTCGGTTTGAATATCGAGCTGCTGGACGCGGAGACGGAGTAAGGCGTTCGCGCCTCGCTCCCCTTACGAAATCGAGATTAGGATCAAAAAATGAACCATGAAATCACGAACAACCCGTTCGCTCCGGTCCAGCCGCCGAAAACTTTTGACGAAATCAAGATCTCTCTGGCCTCGCCAGAGCGGATTTTGAGTTGGTCCTTTGGCGAGATCAAAAAGCCGGAAACCATCAACTATCGTACCTTCAAGCCCGAGCGTGACGGCCTGTTCTGCGCGCGTATCTTTGGCCCGATCAAAGACTATGAATGCTTGTGCGGCAAATATAAACGCATGAAATATCGTGGCGTCACCTGCGAGAAATGTGGCGTCGAGGTCACTTTGCAAAAGGTGCGTCGCGAGCGCATGGGCCATATTGATCTGGCCGCGCCGGTTGCGCATATCTGGTTCCTCAAATCCCTGCCGTCGCGCATTGGTTTGATGCTCGATATGACCCTGCGCGATCTGGAACGCATCCTCTATTTTGAACAATATGTGGTGATCGAGCCGGGCCTGACCGATCTCATGCATGGCCAGCTTTTGACCGAAGAGCAGTTCATGGATGCCGAGGACGCTTATGGTGCCGACGCGTTCAATGCCTCGATCGGGGCCGAAGCTATCCGCGAAATGCTGAGCCAGATCGACCTTCAGGCCGAAGCGGATCAGTTGCGCGCCGATCTGGCCGAGGCCACGGGTGAGCTTAAGCCCAAAAAGATCATCAAACGACTGAAAGTGGTCGAGAATTTCCTCGACAGCGGCAATCGTCCCGAATGGATGGTGATGACGGTTATTCCGGTGATTCCGCCCGAGCTGCGCCCGCTGGTGCCGCTGGATGGTGGCCGGTTTGCGACCTCCGATCTCAACGATCTTTACCGCCGGGTCATCAACCGCAACAACCGTCTGAAACGGCTGATCGAACTGCGTGCGCCTGATATTATCGTGCGCAACGAGAAACGCATGTTGCAGGAATCGGTTGACGCGTTGTTTGACAATGGCCGTCGTGGCCGCGTCATCACCGGCTCTAACAAACGCCCGCTGAAATCTTTGAGCGACATGCTCAAAGGCAAGCAAGGCCGCTTCCGCCAGAACTTGCTCGGCAAACGGGTCGATTTCTCCGGTCGTTCGGTGATTGTGACCGGACCGGAGCTGAACCTGCATCAATGTGGCTTGCCCAAAAAGATGGCGCTGGAGCTGTTCAAACCGTTTATCTATTCGCGCCTAGAGGCCAAGGGTCTCAGCTCGACCGTCAAACAAGCCAAGAAGATCGTCGAGAAAGAGCGTCCCGAAGTTTGGGATATTCTCGACGAGGTCATTCGCGAGCATCCGGTGATGCTGAACCGCGCACCAACCCTGCACCGTCTGGGTATTCAGGCGTTTGAACCTGTGCTGATCGAGGGCAAAGCGATCCAGCTTCACC
>CAYPUW010000303.1:0-3152 GCA_964413925.1 uncultured Rhodobacter sp.
AAACATGTCCACGGTGAACCATAAGGCAGGTTATGCAGAGGTCTCGAAGTGTTATATTCGTAGTTATACAATGTCTGACGTCAGACATGAAAATGGAATGGTCACACCAAACCTAAGAGATATTTGCGCGTTTTCACTGTTGTTTGGTCGATCATTTGAAAGTCTGGTCAACGCTATTTTTGATGAGGTCAAAGCGCACATGGCGGCGTGTTTTGATACTCTGCCGGAGGATGGGAGTAATGATGTCAATTCTGAGTGGAGCTATGCCCGAATGTTGGTGGCACTCTGATCAGGCGGCATGTTTTTCTGCTTGATCCCATCTTTGAATTCAACCCCTTCGACGATTTCCGGTAGGCGAAATGCCCCGTCAATGCCCCGTCGAGTTTGCGCCATTTCTTCTTGGCTGACCATTGCCTGGCAGGGTATTGCGAAGCAATGTCCCCAAAAGGATCATCAGACGGAATGTCATGGCCAGGGCGGTCTTGCGGCCGAGGCAGCCTTTGGTCTTTTGGCTCGGTGGCGAACGGTGGCAAATGTGCTTTCGATTGGGTTGCTGGTCCGGATGTATTTCCAATGCTCGGCGGGGAAATCGTAGAAGGTCAGGAGCACGTCCCGATCCTTGATCAGTTCGCCGACGGACCGGTCATATTTTGCACCATAAACCTCGATGAAAAAGCCGAAGGCCACCTCGGCGTCCTTTTTGGTTTCGGCCATCTATAACCTGACAGGCCAGAGGCGTCCGTCAGATGTGCGTGCTGCGCCATAAGATCGCAAACCTCGGCCTCAACCGTCTGCGCCAACGCATCCCTTGCCCCTTTGCGCAAAACATTCGTCACCGCATCAGGCGAAATTCCGGCTGGATCGCCGAACTCCAAAAATCGCATCGTCTTTCATGTGGCATATCCTTTTCTCTTCGAGAATCGCGGCGCGTCAGCACCGCCATGATATGCCACCCAATCAAGCCATCACCAACTTTTGGGTATTGCTCCGACCTATTTCGCGTAAGCTACTCAAATATTGTAATAATTCGATCCACTAGGTGCCAGAAATAGTGATGGTTTGAACGACGGATTGATGCGCGGCCCTTTTTAGATCTATTAACAACAACCCGTTTTCCATATGCGCGCCGGAAACTTCGACCCCGTCCGCCAGCACGAACGTGCGTTGGAACTGGCGTGCGGCGATCCCTCGATGCAAGAAAACTCTTTCGGCGCTGTCGTCGTTTTGGCGGCCCCGAATGGTTAACTGCTTGTTTTCTACAGTGATATTAAGGTCTTCTTCACCGAATCCTGCTACTGCTAGAGTTATCTGGTATTTGTCATCAGCAGATTGCTCGATATTATAGGGGGGATAGCCATCATTGCCGGTTTTGATGGTGCGTTCAACCAATCGGTCCAACTGCTCAAACCCCAACAGGAAGGGATGTGCTGAAAACGTCATTTTTGTCATAGTATCAAGTCCTTATACATAAGCGACTTTCAAACAGCATTTTGTTTGAGTCCGGTCCATGAGATGCAACCTGTCTGGAATATGGGGCGGGCGGATGCAAAACTCAAGCTTGGGGTGCTGGGTGCTGCAAACTCGTGCTGTTGCCGCAGGGTATTGACGTGTATACTGGCGTAAATCTTGCAAAAATCATGATCGACAGCCTGAATATATGACCTCCTCGCCAAAAATGCAGCGCAGCGAAGTTTTGCGCGTTGAACTGAAGACCTTGATTATGGAACATCGCGATCTGGATGACGCGATTGCGGCGCTTGACAGCGCGGGGCGTGCTGACCCGTTAACAGCGCGCAGGTTGAAAAAGCAAAAGCTGGCGCTTAAGGACCAGATCGCAAGGATCGAGGATGAGTTGACTCCAGATATTATTGCGTAGACATCAGGCATTGTGGTAGTGCGCCCCTAATCAAAACTCAAAGGCATCTGATGGAAAAAATTGAAGTCGGGATCATCATGGGGAGTCAGTCGGACTGGGCCACTTTGAAATCAGCCGCGGATATTCTCGATGAGTTGGAAGTCCCTTTTGAGGCCAAGATAATCTCGGCGCACCGGACCCCGGATCGGCTGTGGGACTACGGTAATTCGGCGGTGGCGCGTGGGCTGAAAGTGATCATTGCCGGGGCTGGCGGGGCGGCGCATTTGCCGGGAATGATGGCGTCAAAAACCCGCGTGCCAGTGCTGGGCGTTCCCGTTCAAACCCGCTCGCTCAGCGGTGTCGACAGCCTTTATTCTATAGTGCAAATGCCACGAGGATTTCCTGTCGGCACATTGGCAATCGGTGCTGCGGGAGCGGCCAATGCAGGATTGCTGGCCGCTGCGATCTTGGCGAATCACGATGATGCGTTGGCCGCTCGACTCGATCAGTGGCGGGCGACTCTTTCAGCTTCGATTGCGGATGCTCCGAGCGATGACTGAGGCCCTAAAACCCGGCTCCACAATCGGGATTCTTGGTGGAGGACAACTGGGTCGGATGCTGGCGCTGGCTGCCGCGAGGTTGGGGTTTCTCACACATATCTATGATCCGAGCGATGGGTCTCCTGCCGGGCAGGTTGCCTATAAATTCACGCAAGCGTCATTTTCCGATATTTCAGCGATCAAGAAATTCGCGCGTTCGGTTGATATCGTCACGTTCGAGTTTGAAAATATACCCGCGAGTGCGATTGACGCGGTGGAAACCATTTGTCCGGTCCGCCCTGGAGGTGCCGCACTTGCCGCGTCGCAGGATCGGGTGCTTGAAAAGGACTTTTTGAATGGGCTTGGGCTGAAAACCGCGCCTTATTTGGCCGTTGACACCCCGTCCGATCTCGAGGTTGCCTTGCAAAAAATTGGCATACCGGCAATTTTAAAAACGCGGCGTTTTGGATATGATGGCAAGGGCCAGATCAGAATTACCGGCACGGAAAATCCAGCGGCTTTGATGGCTCCACTAAAAGGTGCGCCCGCGATCTTGGAAGGGCACATAGATTTCAGTGCCGAAATATCGGTGATAGGTGCGCGCGCGATTGACGGTCAGGTCGTGTGCTTTGATCCGGGCGAAAACATCCATAAAGAAGGCATCCTTCACACAACAACGGTTCCCGCTGGCTTGAGTTTTCAACAGCGAACCGACGCGGTTATTCTCGCCGGGCATGTTTTGAACGCGTTGAATTATG
>CAYPUW010000304.1:0-3129 GCA_964413925.1 uncultured Rhodobacter sp.
TGTCATAAGGCTGGTTCGGATTTCGCGGAACCAGCGTGTCAAGCGACGCCTCCAGCCGTGACTGGCTGTCGTAAAACGGGCGGACCGGGGGCTTCTGGCGATTGTTGAGCGGCAGAAAATCAAACAAACGCCGTATCTCGGACAGGGCCTCAATATCATTTTCATATGCGCCATCCGCCACCGAAGACTTAGAAGTGTGCGTCTTGGCTCCACCCAGCTCCTCTGCGGTAACTATCTCATTTGTAACGGTTTTTACGACATCTGGGCCAGTCACAAACATATAGGAGCTGTCCTTGACCATATAAATAAAGTCGGTCATGGCCGGAGAATACACCGCGCCGCCAGCACAGGGGCCCATGATTACGCTGATTTGCGGCACCACGCCGCTGGCCATAATATTTTTCTGAAAAACATTGGCATAGCCCGCAAGGCTAGCGACGCCTTCCTGAATACGCGCACCACCGCTGTCATTCAGACCAATAACTGGCGCGCCGTTCTTCATCGCCATGTCCATGATCTTACATATTTTTTCAGCATGAGTTTCCGACAGAGAGCCGCCAAACACCGTGAAATCCTGGCTGAACACATAAACCATCCGACCGTTGATGGTCCCCCAACCGGTGATAACCCCATCGCCGGGATGGCTGGTTTTTTCCATGCCAAAATCGGTACAGCGATGCGTTTTGAACATGTCAAACTCTTCAAACGAATCCTCGTCAAGCAAGACCTCAATCCTTTCGCGCGCCGTCAGCTTTCCTTTTAGGTGTTGAGCCTCGATCCGTCGCGCGCCGCCACCCAATCGCGCCGCGCATCGGCGGGACTCCAGTTCCGTTAGGATATGCTTCATCTGCGCCTCTTTTTTTGGATTATTTGGCTACCCACGCGACTGTAACCCCATGCGACTATCTGCGAAAGCAAAACACTGCATATTTGCTAATGCATTTGCAAATCAGGTCAGATAATTGCGAATTTGCAAATGCTACCTGTGCAAGTCAGGTCAAACCTATTGCATCGACGCGTTGATCACCATGGTTGACATCAACAAAACAAAGATTGAAACAGTGACCGCCCCCAGCGCAAAAGCCACTGCCCGGTTGGGCTTTTCAACCTTGATCCAAAGCTCTTCCTCGGTTTGCGGGTGTTGCAAAGCAGACATATTGGAAGATATCCAGCCGTCACGTGCCGAGAACTGCGCGGTCTCGGTTCGGTTCCATGCATAAATTGTCAGCAATATCGCAATGATAAGCATCATTGAACCCGGCACCCAAATAATAAATCCGCCAATTTGCTCGTCCATCAATCCGCTTTGCGCAAATATTCGACCATGAATATCATAAGCGGAATACCAAACCTCGCTTTTTAATGCGGTTATCGCGCCAAGGAAAATGGTGCTCAGCAAAGCGGCGATTAACATCATTTGCCGGTAGCCGAACCCAAGCGAAGCAGGGGGAAGTCGGCGATCAAAAATAACTCGAAAAAATATCACCCCGGCGAAAATCATCGTCACATGCATGGTGTAATGAAGGAGAGGGTCAGCCAAAGCTGCATCGTGAATCGACGGTATTTGCCAAAAGTAAATCGACGAAACAAACACTATAAACACCACCACCGGATGGCTGAAAAAATGCGCCACGCGACGCAAACCAGCGCTGGAGGCCAAGGGCTTGAGCACAACGCGTCGCACAGCACCGGGCAAACCTGCCGTTAAAACCCCATCGGGCACAGCCAGCGCGATCAACATCGGCCCAATCATCCGCAACAGCAAATGCTGTATCTGATGCACCCAAAAAGAACGCTCGGCAATAGGATCAATCGGGGATTGGAGCGCCACAAACAGCACCAAAACCCCGACTACAAACGCCAAATGCCGCCACCAGACCGGGGCATTGCGCCCTTTTCGACGGCGCATGATACCAATGACGTAAACCAGCAGCACCAACAGCGTGACAGTCACGATATCAAACTTCAGCGCCCAATGCGTCAGCGCATTTGCCTCAGTCAGAGTTTCGCCTCCATGCGCCACCGCAGGCGACACACCACCTGCGAAAGTGGCGCTTGCAGCAAGAATTACGGCGCAGATATTACGCATGTTCGGCATGGTCAAACTTCCCCTTCACGCCGACTTATTCTGCCTACCAACGTGAGACAAGGGTACAGGTTGCCTCACCGACCCAGCCTCAGTTCAGAGAATATTTTGCTTTTGTGATAACTCCCATCAATAATTGTTGTTACAGTTGCGATGGACAACCACCGTTCGCTTTCTTAGACCTGTCGGATGGCCGATTACCCGCAAACCCGTTTTCTCGACAGAACCACCCCGCCTCACATCCTGACTCTGGTGGTTCTGGCTGGATTATCTGCGCTTTCCATGAATATTTTCTTACCGTCTCTGCCCAACATGGCGGAATATTTTCGCACCAACTATGCCACCATGCAGCTTTCGGTTTCTCTTTACCTCGGGATGACGGGCGTGCTGCAGTTGATAATTGGCCCGCTTTCCGACCGTTTTGGCAGGCGCCCGGTGATTTTGTTCGGATTGTCGCTATTCTTGCTTGCGACCATCGGCTGTCTACTCGCACAAAACATACAGACATTTTTGCTGTTTCGCATGGCCCAAACCGCGACCGCCACCGGCCTCGTTCTATCGCGCGCCATCGTACGCGACATGGTTCCCGCCGATCAATCCGCAAGCCTGATCGGCTATGTCACGATGGGTATGGCAGTGGTGCCGATGGCCGCGCCTGCGCTCGGCGGATATCTGGACCAGATGTTCGGTTGGCAGGCAAATTTCAGCATTCTTCTGGTTATGGGGGCGCTGGTTCTGGTGATAGTCTGGGCCGACCTTGGAGAGACAAATCGCTATAAATCAGATAGTTTCATGGCGCAAATTCGCGATTACCCAGAACTGCTCACCTCGCGCCGTTTCTGGGGATATGCGCTTACAGCTGCCTTCGCCAGCGGCTCATTCTTTGCATTTCTCGGCGGTGCCCCGTTTATTGCAACCAATTATTTTGGCCTCAGCTCCTCACAACTCGGGATATATTTCGGAATTGTGTCGCTAGGATATATATTGGCTCAAAATCGGGAACTTTGCTGCTTCTCATGCTTATTTATAGTTGAATTTTTTCT
>CAYPUW010000305.1:0-3117 GCA_964413925.1 uncultured Rhodobacter sp.
ATCGAGCGGCGGATGCAGGGCGCGATGTCGGCCCTGAAAACCGAGTTTGCGTCGTTGCGAACCGGGCGCGCTTCGGCCTCGATGTTGGACCCGATCATGGTTGATGCTTACGGCTCAAAGACACCGATTAACCAATGTGGGACTATTAACGTGCCAGAATCGCGAATGGTCACGGTCAATGTCTGGGATAAAAGCCTGGTTGCGGCGGTTGACAAGGCGATCCGCAATTCGGGCCTCGGGCTGAACCCGGTGATGGATGGCACGATCCTGCGCCTGCCAATTCCCGAACTGAACGAGGAGCGGCGGCGCGATTTAAGCCGTGTTGCTGCCCAATATGCAGAAAGCGCGCGCATTTCGATCCGCAACGTGCGCCGTGATGGCATGGACCAGACCAAAAAAGCCAAGGCGGACGGTATGAGCGAGGATGACCAGAAAATCTGGGCCGACGAAATCCAGAGCCTGACAGATCAGGCCATCACCGATGTGGACAAGGCGCTTGAGAGCAAGCAAGAAGAGATCATGCAGGTTTAAGACCTGACGAAAAGGCGAAAACAGTGACCGAGGATAAAACTCAAACCCGACGCGTAGAGCATGTGGCCATCATCATGGACGGCAATGGCCGCTGGGCCACACGGCGCGGACTGCCTCGACTTGTTGGCCATCGCAAAGGGGCCGAGAGGGTGCGCGAGATTGTTGATATCTGCCCCGATATCGGGGTGAAATACCTGACGCTTTACGCTTTTTCCACCGAGAATTGGAAACGGGCCGAGGGCGAGGTTTCTGGTCTTATGTCCCTGTTTCGGCGCTATATTCTGAAAGAAGCCAAGAAGCTTGACGCCAACGGGGTGCGGGTGCGCTTCATTGGCGATCGTGAGCGGCTTGATAAAAAACTGATTGATTTGATGGCGCAGCTTGAAGAAAAAACTGCCAAAAATGACCATCTTAATATGACGATTGCGCTTAATTACGGCGGACGTGACGAGTTGACCCGTGCGGTTAAAACGCTGGCGGTGGATGTGGCCGAAGGGCGGGTCGCGCCGGTTGATGTGAGCGAGGAAAGCATCGGCTATTATCTTGATACGCGCTACTTACCCGACCCCGATCTGGTGATCCGAACCTCGGGCGAGCGGCGGATTTCCAACTATTTGCTATGGCAATCGGCCTATGCGGAATATGAGTTTGTGACCACCTTATGGCCGGATTTCACCGCCGAGGAGTTCGCCTCCATCGTCAACGGATTTGCCGGACGCGAACGCCGCTTTGGGGCGATTGCATAATGAGCGGAGTTAGGGGGAGCTTCCCCGATCTCAAGGCGCGGTTTTTGTCGGCAATCGTCATGGTGCTGGTTGGCGCATTGGCCATTTGGGCCGGAGGGCTGTGGTTTTTGGCGCTGCTCGCGGCCGTCGCTGGCCTGATGATTTGGGAACTGGCGCGGATGTTGTCCCCGACACTTGGCGCGCTGAAAATGGTTTTGCTGGCATTGATTGCGGCGACTGCCGTGCTGCGTTTCGGGTTTGACAGTGGTTTGCTGGCGCTGGCCTCGCTGCTGTTGGCCCCGGTGATTGGACTGGTGGTTCTTCCTCGGGATCGCGGTTTGTTTTTGGTTTACGCCTCGGCCATCTCATTTGCGGTTATGAATCTCTTCTGGCTGCGTGAGGGCGCGGGACTGAGTTGGACGATTTGGCTGATTTTGGTGGTGGTTGCTGCCGATATTGGCGGCTATTGTTTTGGCCGTGTGATTGGTGGCGCTAAAATACTGCCCACGATCAGCCCCAAGAAAACATGGTCCGGCACGCTGGGCGGTTTGCTGCTGGCGGCATTTGTCGGATATGGATTTGCGTTTCTGCTTGGCAATGTCGTGGGCATGGTGGTTCTCAGCATTATCGTCGCTGCCGCCTCGCAAGCCGGTGATATCGTCGAGAGTGCGGTCAAGCGGCACACCAAAATCAAGGACAGCTCCAACCTTATTCCCGGACATGGTGGATTTCTTGACCGGTTTGATGCGCTGATCGGCGCGTCGCTGGTGATGATCCTAGCTGCCTATTTCATCGGCTTGCCGATGGGCGGGGCGGTCTGAACATGCGGCGGCGGGTTTCCATATTTGGCTCCACCGGCTCGATTGGCTGCAACACGGTTGATTTGTTACGCCATCAGGGCGGCGCGCAAGCGTTTGATGTCGTTGCGCTGACAGGCGGTGCGCGGGTGGATGTCTTGGCCCGTCAGGCGCGCGAACTTGATGCAGAAATTGCGGTTACGGCCTATCCAGAACACTTGAAGAACCTACGCCAAGCCCTTGAAGGGACTGAAATAAAAGCGGCTGCGGGGCCTGAGGCAATTGCCGAGGTCGCGGCGCGCGAAACCGACTGGACCATGTCAGCCATTGGCGGTTGCGCGGGGTTGGAGCCGGGGTTGATCGCGCTTCAACATGGCGGCGTATTGGCGCTGGCCAATAAAGAGAGCCTCGTGACCGCTGGCCCCCTAATGCTGGCCACGGCCAAGAAATATGGCGCGACTATTCTGCCGGTCGATAGCGAACATTCGGCGATTTTTCAGGCACTGGTGGGTGAGGATATTTCCCGCGTCACCCGCATGATTCTCACTGCCTCCGGTGGCCCGTTTCGCAATTGGAGCCACGCGCAACTGGCCGCTGCAACGCCCGAGCAAGCGGTCGCCCATCCCAATTGGGATATGGGGAAAATGATCTCTGTCGATAGCGCGAGTATGTTTAACAAAGCGCTGGAAATGATTGAAGCTAAAGAGTTTTATCAGGTTGACCCCAAGATTATCGAGGTGATTATTCACCCGCAATCCGTAATCCATTCCATGATCGGGCATGTGGACGGCACCTTGATGGCGCATATGGGCGTGCCGGATATGCGCTTTGCCATTGGTTATGCGCTCAATTGGCCCAAGCGTCGGTCCTTGCCGATCAAAAATCTTGATTTGGCCGCGCTTGGCGCGCTTGAGTTTGAGGCTCCTGACGAGCAGCGCTTTCCTCCCTTGCGCCTTGCGCGTGAGGTTATGACGGCGGGTGGGCTATCGGGTGCGGTGTTCAACGCCGCTAAAGAGACCGCATATGGTGCGTTCATGGCCCGCCAGATCGGGTTTCTCGACATG
>CAYPUW010000306.1:0-3112 GCA_964413925.1 uncultured Rhodobacter sp.
AGTTGTTTGCTTTATTGGCGCGAGAAGCTGGAAAAACCGCTGCCGATGCGATCTCTGAGTTGCGCGAAGCGGTGGATTTCTTGCGCTATTATGCGGATGAGGGGCAGGGCTTGGGGCAGGTTGAACCGCGCGGAATTATCGCCTGTATCTCGCCTTGGAACTTCCCTTTGGCGATTTTCACCGGGCAAATTGCGGCGGCGCTGGCGGCGGGAAACGGGGTGGTGGCCAAGCCTGCGGAGGCGACGTCGATTGTTGCTTGGCGGGCGGTTAATCTGTTTTATCAGGCGGGGGTGCCGCGCGATGTGTTGCAGTTTTTGCCCGGTCGCGGCGCGGTGATTGGTGCGAGTCTGAGTGGTGATCGGCGCGTTGCTGGCGTGTGCTTCACTGGCTCGAGCGCGACCGCGCAGGCGATTAACCGCGCGATGGCGAACAGGCTTGCCCCTGATGCGCCGTTGATTGCGGAAACTGGCGGGTTGAACGCGATGATCGTGGACAGTACCGCGCTGCCCGAGCAGGCGATTCGCGACATTATCGCCGGGGCGTTTCAGTCGGCGGGGCAGCGCTGTTCGGCGACAAGGATGCTCTATTTGCAAAAAGATATTGCCGAGCCATTTCTTAACATGTTGTTTGGGGCGATGGACGAGTTGGTGGTCGGTGATCCGTGGCAATTCGCCACCGATCTTGGGCCGGTGATTGATGGCGCGGCCAAGGCCGGGATCGAGGCTTATATCGAGGAGGCCCGCACCCAAGGGCGGGTGATGAAACAGGTGATGGTGCCGGATGGGGGATGCTTTGTGGCCCCTACGGTTTTGCGGGTGAGCGGCATTGCCGATCTTGAGCGCGAGGTGTTCGGGCCGGTTTTGCATGTGGCGCGTTTTGCCGCTCATGAGCTGGATGATGTGGTTGATGCGATTAATGCTACTGGATTTGGTCTGACTTTCGGGATGCATTCGCGGATTGATGATCGGGTCGAGCAGGTGACGTCGCGTCTGAACGTTGGTAATATCTATATTAATCGCAATCAGATCGGCGCGGTTGTCGGCTCGCAACCGTTTGGCGGTGAGGGGATGTCGGGGACTGGTCCTAAGGCTGGTGGGCCGAGCTATGTGGCGCGATTTCAGCGTGTGGAACCGATAAATTGTGGCTCCGCTGGCGGGAGATTTGCGGCGATTGATGACGTGCAGGTGGCGCTGGATCGGGCGGCGAAGCCTCAAGCGAAGCGTCTATTTGTTAACAGTTTGCCGGGTCCAACGGGGGAATCAAACCAGCTTTCGGTGTTTGGGCGCGGCACGGTTTTATGCCTTGGTCCGACGCGTGAGGCCGCACTTGAGCAGCAGGAAATCGCGCGCGCAAACGGGTGTGAAGTGGTGGTCGTGGCTGACGGGTCAGCCCTGGGTGACCGGCTTGATTATGGGCAACTCGGCGCGCTTTTAGGGTTTGATCTGGTGGCTTTATGGGCCGCGCCTGACGATTTGCGTGCGGCGCGCGTTGCGTTGGCGGGGCGCGATGGGCGGATCATTGGCTTGGCCAGCGGGCTTGATTTGGCGGAAAAATGTCGTCTTGAACGCCATGTTTGCATTGATACCACGGCGGCGGGCGGCAATGCGCGGCTGCTGGCGGAGGCCGGGTGAATTGCTCGCCCAGCCTCGCAGGTTTTATCGCGATTTAGGCGCGCTTATTCAGGGGTCCAGCCGCTGACGGATTTGACTTCAAGGAAATCGTCAAGCCCCCAGACGCCGCCTTCGCGACCGTTGCCGGACTGTTTATAGCCGCCAAAGGGCGAGCCTGCGCCCCGGCCCTGACCGTTCATTTCCACCATGCCCGAGCGCAAGCGACGCGCAACCCGATTGGCCTTTTTGCTGTCTTGGGTCTGGACGTAATTGGTCAGGCCGTAATCAGTGTCGTTGGCGATGGCGATGGCCTCTTGCTCGGTGTCAAAGGGCAGGATTGACAGGACCGGGCCAAAGATTTCCTGACGCGCGATGGTCATCTGGTTGGTGACATCGGCAAATACGGTCGGGCGCACGAAATAGCCGCGATTGAGACCATCGGGGCGGCCAAGACCGCCGGCAACAAGGCGCGCGCCTTCGTTGATGCCGATCTCGATCAGGTCCTGAATTTTGTTATATTGCGCCTCAGACACCACCGGGCCGATGTGGCGGCCTTGCTGGTCAGAATTTCCCACGGCGATGGCGTCGGCAACCTCGGCGGCGGTTTTGACGGCTTGATCATAGATCGAGCGCTCAACCAGCATCCGGGTCGGCGCGTTGCAGGATTGACCGGTGTTGTTCATGCAGCGCAGAACGCCCTGTTTGACGGCTTTTTCGCTGGCATCGGCAAACACGATATTGGCCCCTTTGCCGCCGAGTTCCAGAGCGACACGTTTGATGGTGGCGGCGGCGTTTTTCTGGATTGCTGTGCCTGCGCGGGTCGAGCCGGTGAACGAGATCATGTCGACATCCTTGTGGCCCGAAAGGGTGGTGCCGACGCCGAGACCGTCGCCGTTTACGAGGTTGAAAACACCGGCGGGGATGCCTGCCTCGTCGATGATCTCGGCAAACAGCATCGCCGAGAGCGGCGCGATTTCCGAGGGTTTGAGGATCATGGTACACCCTGTCGCCAGCGCCGGAATGGTCTTGAGCGCGATCTGGTTCATGGGCCAGTTCCACGGGGTGATCATGCCAACCACGCCGATAGGCTCCAGCAAGATACGGTCATTGGGGGCGTGGTCACCAAGCGGGCGATCAAACTCGAACCCTTTGAAAGCACGGATAAAATTGCCGATATGCCATGATCCAGAGGTGACTTGTTGCTGTTTTGACATGTCAATCGGCGCGCCCATTTCAAGGCTGATCGCCTCGGCCATATCATCGCTGCGCCGGTTATATATGTTGAGCAGGTTCTCGATCAGAGCCAGACGCTCGGCCTTTGGTGTGCTGCTCCAGCCGTCAAATGCGGCGCGCGCGGCGGCGACGGCGGCGTTGGTGTCGGCCTCTGAGCCAAGCGAAATCGTGGCGCATGCCTCCTCTGTCGAGGGGTTGATGACCTCGAAATCATTGGCGGTTTTGGCGGCGACCCATTGGCCGTTGATGTAGAATTGGCGCTTGTCCAG
>CAYPUW010000307.1:0-3100 GCA_964413925.1 uncultured Rhodobacter sp.
TGATGTTGGTTTTGGCGGCCAAAGCGGCCCTGATCGACTGAACGCCGGAGTGGTTATAGGTGCCGTCACCGAGGTTTTGAAAGATGTGATCACGTTTGGAAAACGGTGCCTCGCCAATCCAGTTGGCCCCCTCCCCGCCCATATGGGTAAAGCCCGAGGTTTCACGATCCATCCACTGAACCATGAAATGACAGCCAATCCCCGCATAGGCGCGACTGCCCTCAGGGACTTTGGTCGAGGTGTTATGGGGGCAACCAGAGCAAAAATACGCCAGACGCGAGGCGATTTCGGGCGCGTTATCATTGCGCTCGGCCGCCTCCAGATGTTGCAAGCCGATTTTCATCTTCTCGGTTACGCGACCTTCTTCTTCAAATATGCCGCCAAGCTTGCGGGCAATCATCACCGGCTCAAGCGCATAGCGGGTCGGAAACAGCTCCTCGCCCCGGTCGTTTTTCCAGCCATAAACCCGCCGCCCCTGACGGTCGTCAAAAATCGCTTCCTTGATTTGCACCTCAAGCAATTTTCGCTTTTCCTCGACCACAATAATCAGCTCAAGCCCCTCGGCCCACTCGTTAAACCCCCGCATATCCAAGGGCCAAGTCATCGCGACCTTGTAGGTGGTGATCCCCAAACGCTCGGCTTCAGCCGCATCAATCCCAAGCAAATCCAGCGCATGCGCAAGGTCGAGCCAGTTTTTTCCAGCGGCAACAATGCCGATTTTTGCCCCCGGTTTGCCAAAGTGTCGTTTGTCTAATTTGTTAGCATAACCAAAGGCTTCTGCGGCGAACCTCTTGTAGTCATGCAAGCGCGCCTCCTGCGGAATTCGGTCATCCCCGAGCCGGATATTCAGACCATCTTCGGGCAGCTTGAAATCAGGGCGCACCAGATTAATTCGCGCGGGATCAGTGTCAACGACCGAGGTGACCTCGATCGTGTCCTTCATACATTTCAGCCCAACCCAACAGCCGGAATAACGGCTCAGCTCATACCCAATCAGCCCATAATCAAGGATTTCCTGAACACCCGCAGGTGACAAAATCGGCATCATCGCGTCAACCAGCGCCCATTCCGACTGATGCAAAGTGGTCGAGCTTTCGCCGGTGTGATCATCCCCCAAACAGGCAACAACTCCGCCATGCTGGCTGGTCCCGGCCATATTTGCATGGCGAAATACATCGCCAGAGCGATCAACCCCCGGCCCTTTTGCGTACCAGAACCCGAAAACGCCGTCATATTTGCCTTCGCCGCGCATCTCCGCCTGCTGGCTGCCCCAAATAGCGGTCGCGGCCAAATCCTCGTTTAGCCCCGGCTGAAACGTGACATTCGCCTCGGTCAAAACCTTTTCAGCACGCTCCATCTGCAAATCAACCGCGCCCAAGGGCGAACCACGATAGCCCGTCACATATCCAGCCGTGTTCAGCCCCGCCACCTCGTCGCGCGCGCGTTGCATCAACATCAGACGAACCAGCGCCTGCGTGCCGTTAAGAAGTACGTGATGTTTGGAAAGGTCGAACCGATCGTTCAGACTGATATCTTGCTTGCTCATGATATGCTCCGCAAAGGCCTGTATATACGCAGTATAGGTCACATTTATTGACCTATAAAGTCAATTTTTCGTTTTTGTTTTGATTGCTTTAACGCGAGGGACGCAGTTAAGGTTCGCGCAACCATAATTTGGCCCCGATCTTGGCCCCGATCCAGCCCCATATCTGGACAAATATAAAGGAACCCCAATGGATTGGGACAAATTGCGCATATTCCACTCGGTCGCCGACGCAGGCAGCTTGACCCGTGCGGGTGACACCTTGCACCTGTCGCAATCAGCCGTCAGCCGACAGATTCGCAGCCTAGAGCAAAGCCTGAACGTGACCCTTTTTCACCGCCATGCGCGCGGACTGATTCTCACCGAGCAGGGCGAATTGCTGTTTGATGCCACCCAATCAATGGCCAAACGACTCGAGGCCGCTGAGGCGCGTATTCGCGACAGCGAGGACGAGGTTTTCGGCAATCTGCGCGTCACCACCACCATCGGATTTGGCACGTTATGGCTCGCGCCGCGTCTGGTGGCATTTTACGAAAAATTTCCCGACCTTAATATTGATCTGATGCTTGAAGAGCGGGTTCTGGATTTGCCCATGCGCGAGGCTGACGTGGCGATCCGCATGAAAGAGCCAAGCCAGGCCGATCTGGTGCGCCGTCGTCTGATGTCGGTCAACATGAAGCTTTACGCCTCGCAAGAATATCTCGCCAAACGCGGCACCCCGACCAGTTTGGAGGATCTTTCCTCTCATCGGGTGATCAGCCAGAACTCCAACGCGCCACAAGTTGCCGCCAGTGCCTCGATGATCCGGCGGATAATTTCGGCCGATATCGCGTCCCATCTGCGGGTCAACAACTATTTCGGCATCCTTCAAGGCGTAGTTCAGGGCCTTGGTATCGGCGTGTTGCCGGATTACCTGACCGAGGATTTTCCCTCTCTTGTCAATGTGTTACCTGCGGAAACCAGCAACGAAGTCCCGGTCTATCTCGCCTATCCAGAGGAACTGCGCCACTCAAAACGGGTCGAGGCATTTCGCGATTTCGTTGTTGACGAGGTGATCGCCTATCGGCGGCGTAATCGCGACAGTTAACGCAGGCGCCCCAAACACGTTCGCGATACCATGAGCCATTTGCCGCTTAGCTATGCGCTAGGCAGCTAGCGGCTATGCAGGGTTTTTTGCGGATTATTCTTGAACTGGCGATGTCTCGCGCCTATCTGACTTATCGAAGGCGGCGGTTGGATACCATCCCGCTTCCTTCACCTCCCTGTTGGACTTAAGGCCGAGCTAGTCTCGGCCTTTTTTTTGCGCGCCTGCCTGTTTAAGGCGGCAATATGCCCACGCACCACGTCGTTTCGCCCTTTTACCCACCCCTGATGCACCCTAAAAGAGCGCCAATCGGGGGCGACATCATGCAGACAGAACCAGAAATCACCCAAGAGCTGATCAGCAGCCACGGCCTTGCGCCGGACGAGTATCAACGCATTCTCGATCTGCTTGGCCGCAAGCCGAGCTTTACCGAGCTGGGAATTTTTTCGGCCATGTGGAACGAGCATTGTTCC
>CAYPUW010000308.1:0-3059 GCA_964413925.1 uncultured Rhodobacter sp.
GAATGTGGATCTGACGCGCTACGCGAAGCAGGCGATTCAGTTCGTAGATGTACAGGTGGGCTGATCTGTCCCGCACAAGCCGTGGAAAAACTGAAGCATTTCGTTTCGCGCTCGGCATTTGACATCGACGGATTAGGCAATAAACAAATCGAAATGTTCTTTCACGACCCCGACCTCCCCATCAAAGAGCCTTCCGACATCTTCACACTGGAACGCCGAGACCAAAAGAACATCCCAAAACTCGCCAACAGAAGCGGATGGGGTGAAACGTCAGCCCAAAATCTTTTTGCTGCAATAGAGGCTAGACGTAAAATACCCCTTAACCGGCTTATCTTTGCGCTGGGAATTCGACATGTGGGTGATAGCTCGGCCCGACTATTGGCAAAGCATTTTTCCACTTGGGGCGGTTTTGAGAGAACCCTCACCGCGGCAACCGTTGACAAGGGAAACGAGTGGGAGGAGCTACTCTCAATCGACGGGATCGGCGGTATCATGGCCCGCGCGTTGGTGACCACTTTCCATCAGAACGCGACACGCGCGTCGATCGATCGTTTGATTTGCCACCTGACGGTTGAGCCTGACCTGAAATTGGCCCGCCCGGCATCGGCTCTGGCCGGGAAGACACTGGTTTTCACCGGCACTCTGCAATTTATGAGCCGCGCTGAAGCAAAAGCAAAAGCGGAATCTTTGGGGGCAAAAGTAACCGGATCAGTCTCTCCCCGGACAGATTTGGTGATCGCAGGTCCCGGCGCCGGTTCAAAAGCCACCAAAGCAGCAAAACTGGGTATCAAAATTTTGTCCGAGGACGAATGGCTCGAACTGGCAGGTGCGTCGTCATGACCGTCCAGAAATGAGCGCGCGCCCGGAAATTCTGTTCCCGCTTTTTGGCGAAGTCAGCACCTTGCCCGGTGTAGGGCCGCGGACCGTCAAGCTGTTCGCAGCACTTAATATCAGGCGATTGCGCGACCTGATCCTCACCCTGCCCAACTCCGGGATCGACCGCAAAATTCGCCACTCGATCAGGGGGGCCTCTGCGCCCGAAATAGTGACCGTCGAAGTTGAGGTTGGGGCGCATCATCCAAATTCGTCAAAAAATCAGCCATACCGGGTTCTGGTTGAGGACGCGCAGTCGAGCCTAAGCCTGGTTTTCTTTCACCCACGCATCGACTGGTTGAAAAACATGCTGCCCACAGGCAAACGTCGGATCGTCTCTGGGAGAATCGAGATATTTGACGGGATCGCACAAATGGTTCACCCGGATTATATTTTGCCAATTGAACGTGCGGCCGAGATCCCCGCGTTTGAGCCAGTCTATCCCTTGACCGCAGGATTGACGCAAAAGGTTATGTCGCGCGCTATTGGTGCGGCGGTTGATCGAGCGCCCAATCTGCCGGAATGGATTGAGCCGACGTTGAAGTTGAAATCCGACTGGCCGGACTGGAAAGATGCACTCGATCAGGCACATGCGCCAAGCTCGATGCTCGATATTTCGCCGTTTGCAAAAGCCCGCGAACGCTTGGCGTATGACGAGCTTTTTGCCCATCAGTTGACGCTCGCACTGGCGCGTTCAAAACTGAAACGAGGTCCGGGGATTGCCAGTGTGCAAACAAAAGCCATCCAGACCAAAATATTGAAAAAACTCCCGTATTTGCCAACCTCTGCTCAAACATCTGCGATTGCGCAGATCGCGGACGATCTTGCCGCTCCGGTGAGGATGAACCGATTGCTGCAAGGGGATGTGGGATCGGGCAAAACGCTTGTGGCGTTAATGTCTCTGTTGATAGCGGTCGAAGCTGGCGGGCAGGGGGTGATGATGGCACCCACCGAGATTTTGGCGCGTCAACATTTGGAAAATTTGCGGCCTTTGCTGGAAAATTCCGACGTCTCAGTGGATATTCTAACCGGTCGTGACAAGGGGGCGGAGCGGGCGAAAAAGCTCAAATCTCTGGCTTGTGGCGACATACACATACTGCTCGGGACCCATGCGGTATTTCAGGACGACGTTATTTTCAAGGATTTGCGCCTCGCGGTAATTGATGAACAACATAGATTTGGGGTTCGCCAACGCATGTATCTTGGCCAAAAAGGACAAGCGGTTGACGTCTTGGTGATGACAGCCACCCCAATTCCGCGCTCGTTGGCGTTGGCCCAATATGGTGATATGGACGTGTCGGTTTTGGATGAAAAGCCGCCCGGGCGGATGCCTGTCAAAACCGTTGTCCTTTCAGCGGGGCGAATTGACGAAGTTGTGGAGCATTTGCGCCAATCAATCACCGATGGTGCGCAAGCCTATTGGGTCTGCCCCTTGGTTAACGAAAGCGAAACTGTCGAGTGGACGGCCGCCGCCGAGCGCCATCGCGCCTTGTGCGCAGCGCTTGGTTCCGAACATGTCGGGTTGGTACATGGCCAAATGCCGACGGCACAAAAAGACGCGGCGATGGCCGAATTCGTTGCTGGCCGTACCGCGATATTGGTGGCAACGACGGTGATCGAGGTCGGAGTGGACGTTGCCAACGCGTCGATCATGGTCATTGAGCAAGCTGAAAATTTCGGGCTGGCGCAGCTCCACCAGCTTCGCGGTCGGGTCGGACGAGGGATGACGCAATCGTCCTGCGTGTTGATTTATCGACCACCCTTGGGGGCAATGGCGCATAAACGTTTGACGGCGATGCGCCAATCTGATGACGGATTTGCCCTGTCTGAGGTGGATTTGAAGCTGCGGGGCGCAGGAGACGTGATCGGCGTTGAGCAATCCGGCTTGCCGAAATTTAGAATTGCCGACATCCAAACCCAACCTGACCTTATGAAAACCGCGCAGGATGACGCCCGTCTGTTGTTGGCTTGCGATCCTGATTTTACCTCTGCGCGTGGAAAAGCTGCGCGGACGTTGCTCTATTTAATGGAGAAAGAACAGGTAATACAAATGATTACAATAGGTTAAGTTAAAAATCCGCGTGAGCAGAAATATGCGTTCGCAAATGTTCCTAAAAAGTTCTTTACAAGTTCCGTTAACTTATGGAACAAAGGGTAAACAAATAAGTGCAAACACAGGAACATAT
>CAYPUW010000309.1:0-3040 GCA_964413925.1 uncultured Rhodobacter sp.
GTGTGTGAATGGAGGTTTCCCTGAGCAGGAAGAACCAACGCCAGCGCCCGTCCCTGCCGCTCTTGATTGGGTATTACGGAGGCGATTCGCCCGTCTTCGCCGACCTTGATCAACACCTTTTCGGCCCAGCCATCGGCGATAAGTGCCTGTTCTGCCCACAGAATTTCCATTGTGCATACCCGGATTGACAAGTTAATATGTGCAGACATAATAATATTAAACTTGGATTTAGCAAGAGAGTCCGAAATGCCCATCACCCTGCTTACCAATTGCCAAATCGCGCGGATGACCCGCGAACGCCCTTACGGGCTAATTTCCCGAGGAACCATCGCGCTTAAGGACAAGCTGATCGACTGGGTCGGGGATGAGGCCGAGCTTCCTACGCGCTATGCAGCCCATGAACGCCAAGATATGGGCGGACGTCTCGTTACCCCGGCGCTGATTGACTGCCACACCCATTTGGTTCACGGCGGGGACCGCGCACGCGAGTTTGAGATGCGACTTGAGGGTGCTGATTATCAGCAAATCTCCAAAGCTGGCGGCGGGATCGTCTCGACCATGACCGCCACCCGCAACGCCGATTTTGACGACCTGTTGGCGCAAAGCCTGCCACGGCTTGACGCCCTGATCGGCGAAGGGGTGGCCGTGGTCGAGGTCAAATCCGGCTACGGGCTGACCATCGCCGACGAGATCAAAATGCTGCAAGTAGCGCGAAAGCTGGCCAAACTGCGCCCGGTTCAAATCAAAACCAGCTGGCTTGCCGCCCACGCCATCCCGCCGGAATATCAGGGGCGCGCGGACGCTTATATCGACGAAGTCGCCATCACCGGATTACGGCAAGCCCATGCTCTGGGTCTGGTTGATGCGGTGGATGGATTTTGCGAGGGGATCGCCTTTTCGCCTGCCCAAATCTCACGCCTGTTTGATGTTGCCGTCGAGCTTGGTTTGCCGGTGAAACTGCATGCCGAGCAGTTATCGAATCTCGGCGGGGCCGCCCTCGCCGCCTCTTATAACGCGATTTCGACGGACCATTTAGAGCATCTGGACCAAGCTGGAATTCAGGCGATGACCCGCGCACAAACGGTGGCGGTTTTGCTGCCGGGTGCATTTTTTACCCTGCGCGAAACCCAAATCCCGCCAATCGACGCCTTGCGCAAAGCCCGAGTTCCAATCGCGATTGCAACGGACGCAAACCCCGGATCATCGCCGCTCTACTCGCCGCTGTTAACCATGAATATGGCCGCCACCCTGTTTCGTCTAACCCCGCAAGAGACCTTGGCGGGCATGACGCGGCATGCGGCAAGAGCGCTTGGATTGGGTGATGAAACCGGAACGATTGAGGTTAACAAACGCGCCGATCTGGCGATCTGGAACGTCAGCCACCCCGCCGAACTGGCCTATCGAATGGGATTTAATCCGCTGTTCAAAACCATTATCGGAGGCCGAATATGAGGCTCACCCCGGCGCAAGTTTCCCTTGACCAGATCCGCGCAATCTATTGTGGTGATCAGGTGGAAATCGATCAAAACTGCCGTGAAGCCGTTGAAAAGGCTCACGCAATTATCTCTACCGCCGCTTTGGGCGATGCGCCAGTTTACGGCGTAAACACCGGATTTGGCAAACTCGCCTCGGTGAGGATCGCAAGCCAAGACACCGAGAAACTGCAACGCAACCTGATCCTCAGCCATGCCGCAGGTGTCGGCACGCCACTGGCGACAAATGTGGTACGATTGGTGATGGCGCTCAAGATGATGTCGCTTGGCCGAGGCGCATCTGGCGTTCGCTGGGAGGTGATTTCGCAACTGCAAGCGATGCTGAGCAAGGGCGTGATCCCGGTCATTCCGGCGCAGGGTTCGGTCGGCGCATCAGGCGATCTTGCGCCACTTGCGCATATGGCGGCGACCATGATTGGCGAGGGGCAAGCGCAATTTGACGGCGAGACCCTTCCCGCGCGCGAAGCGTTAAGGCGCGCTGATCTTGCGCCGCTCACGCTCGGCCCCAAGGAGGGGTTGGCGCTGATAAATGGCACCCAAGTTTCGACGGCGCTGGCGCTGGCGGGGCTGTTTGATATCTGGGATTTGGCGCTCAGCTCGCTGGTCACCGGAGCCATGTCAACCGAGGCCGCGATGGGATCAAGCGCGCCGTTTCGCCCCGAAATTCACGCATTGCGCGGCCAGCCCGGTCAGATTGATGCGGCGCGATGCTTGCGCGAACTTCAAGATGGCTCGGCCATTCGCGAGAGCCACCGCGCGGGCGACGAGCGTGTGCAAGACCCCTATTGCATCCGCTGTCAGCCGCAAGTTTTGGGGGCCGCTCTTGACGTGCTGCGCCAAGCGGCGAATGTGCTTGAAATCGAGGCCAATGCGGTCACGGATAATCCGCTGGTTCTGCCAGATGGCTCTATCGTTTCGGGCGGGAATTTCCACGCCGAGCCGGTGGGATTTGCCGCCGATCAAATGGCGATGGCGGCCTCGGAAATTGGCGCGATTGCGCAACGGCGCATATCGCTATTGGTGGACCCGTCGCTGTCTTTTGGCCTGCCCGCGTTCCTGTCACCTGATCCCGGCCTTAACTCCGGCATGATGATCGCCGAGGTAACATCCGCCGCTTTAATGAGTGAAAACAAGGCTCTATCCAACCCTCGGGTGGTGGATAGCACCCCGACCAGCGCCAATCAGGAGGACCATGTCTCGATGGCGTGCCACGGTGCGCGGCGTCTCGGCGAGATGGCCGAGAACCTCGCAGGCATCATCGGCATCGAAGGTTTAACCGCCGCGCAAGGTATTGAATTGCGCGCACCACTTCAAACCAGCCCGGCGCTGGCGCAAAAGCTGAAACAGGTGCGCGAGGTCAGCGCAGCCTTAAGTGACGACCGCCTGATGGCCCCTGAAATTGCCGCCATCGTTACCCTTGTCAAACAAGGCGGATTGCTGCCTGACCACCCGCCACAATTGAAGGAAAATTCCCATGTCTGACCCTAAATTTGGCCCGCGCCACAACACCCGCACCGTCAAATCCCCGACCGGCCCGGAGCTGACCT
>CAYPUW010000310.1:0-3038 GCA_964413925.1 uncultured Rhodobacter sp.
GGCCTTGAGGACAGGAAACCACCCCGCGATGAGATCAAGGGCAACGCCTATTGTGAACAAGACGCACTACCGCGAAGCCTGCGCGAAGCCCTAACCGAGTTTGAGGCCGCCCCCGCCCTGATCAAAGTGTTGACGCCTGAATTCTGCAATGTCTACGCCGCAGTCAAATGGGCCGAGCAAGAAGAATTCCTGCAAGTCATCAGCCCGTGGGAGCGCGAACACCTGTTGGTGAACGTATAAGCCACAATCCTGAACAGATTGTGAATTATTGTGGTGTTACCGCAATAATTGCGGTACAGTTTTTCCGAAAGTAACATTCGGAAAATACGAAAATGAACCAGCTTGCCACATCTGTTTTTGACGCCGAACCGATCCCTGCCGAGGCCCGCCATGAGGTCGAGGGGCTACTGGCCTCGGGAGATCTTTTTCGCTACACAGCAGCCCTTGATCAGCCCGGACCGGTTCAGCGGCTGGAAGATGAATTCGCTTCCCTCATGGGGGCAAAATACGCGCTGGCACTGAACTCTTGCTCTTCAGCTATTTTTCTTTCATTACAGTCAGTTGGCGTCTGTCCTGGCGATCAAGTTCTTATTCCCGGCTTCACTTTTGCTGCCGTACCCTCGGCGGTTATCCATGCGGGCGCACAGCCTATTTTGGTCGATGTGGGGGATAACTACCGTATTGATCTCGCTGATTTTGAGGCCAAGTTAAGCAGCCAAACCGCCGCCGTGGTGATCTCGCATATGCGCGGGCATACCTCTGATATGGACCGGATCATGGCGCTGTGTGATGCGGCCCACGTGCCGGTAATCGAGGATGCGGCCCACTCTTTGGGCACCAAATGGCACGACAAAAAAATCGGAACAATTGGCAAAGTCGGCTGTTTTTCGTTTCAATCCTACAAGCTGGTCAATGGCGGCGAAGGCGGGATTTTGATCACCGACGACGAGGATATAATCGCGCGCGCAGTCATCATGTCTGGCGCTTACGAACATAACTGGCAAAAACATCGTCTTAATATCAACGCCTTTGCCGAACATCAAAACATGCTGCCGCTTTATAATTTGCGGATGAATAACCTGTCTGCTGCCGTGATCCGCCCGCAATTTGCGGAAATCGAGCGTCGGGTCAGAGACGGTCGCGCAAATCACAATTATGTAGCGGCAAAACTGAATATGTCGCCGTTTATCGACGTCCCTGAGCCGCTCGGTCCCGAGACCCGTGCACCGGACTCGATCCAGTTTAATCTGGTGGATTTCACAGATGGCGAAGCGCAGCGGTTGATGGCAGTTTCCAAAGCGAACGGGATGGCGATCTCTATTTTTGGGCTACATGCTGATAACGCCCGCGCGTTCTGGAACTGGAAGTTTATCGGCAATATCCCCGAGCTTCCCAAGACCCGCGCCATGTTGATGCGCGCCTGTGATATGCGGCTGCCCGCGCGGCTTACGCGCGTTGATCTGGATGCAGTTGTGGCCGGCGTTCTCGGCTCGATCAAAGACGTAAAAGGTTAATAAATCCCGAGATCCGGCGCGAGCCACGGCATCTGCGCGATGCTTGGTTCAACCACCATCGACATCAGCAACGGTCGCAGGCGATTGGCGATATCGCGCGGCATCGTGTCCATCGCCGCGCGCCGCGCGAACAAAGAAATCCGGCGCGAAAGCGGCTCGATCGGCAACGGCATCACCGCGACTTCGCTGCGAAATCGCTGCGCGCGGGTATAGCCAAGCGGCGTCGTGATCGTCCAGCCAGCACCGCCCGCGACCATCGCCATGATGGCGTGATAGCTATCAAGCTCAAATCTATGGGGGATCGAAAGGCCGAGTTTCACCAGATGGCTTTCGATTTGTCGCCCCATCATCTGGCGGGCCGAATAACGAATAAATGGCAAATTTAGCAGTTGAGTCAAGATGTTGGCATCAGGTTCAATTACCCCGAGTGGGGCAACCACCATGAATGGATCACAGATCAGCGGATGCACCTCCATCCAGTCGGGTATCCAGCCGGGGGTAAGATCAAGATCAGCAGCGACGATAATATCAAGCGCGCGGCTCTCAAGCATCGCCGCCAGATGCAGGCTCGCGCCGGTTTCCAACACGAAATGACAAGACTTCAAATCTTCGCTCATATCGGCAAGCAGACGAGGTGTCACATCGGCGTCAAAATCCTCGATCATGCCGAGACGCAGACGGGTCAGCTCGCTGAGATCGTGCATGGCCAGCTCGGAGCGCGCCTGTGCGGCCTCTGAAAAGATCATCTGCGCGCGCCGCAAAAACAGCATTCCCGGTGGCGTAAGTGTTAACGGACGCGCCGCGCGATCAATCAGGCGCGTATTCAGCGCGGCCTCCAAATTGGTGATTTGCTGGCTGATCGACGACGAGCTAACCTCCAGCCGTTTGGCCGCCAGCGAGATCGATCCCGCCTCGACCACTGCCAGAAATATCTCGATCCCCCACAGGGTCATCCGGGTCTGAGCCTGCATCACAACCCGTCAAGTTTTGCCTGAAGTTCGGCCAACTGACGCTTGATCGCCTCTAAATCCTCGGTCTCATCCGGGGTGTCAGGCATCTGTTTTGGGCTCCAATTTCCCATCATCGCCGACATGAACTCCTGTTGTTTTTGTTGCCAACCTTCAATTCCACCAAACGCCGCCATCGGGTCTGGTATTGCGGATGAAATATTCTCGACGATACCGGCCTGCTGCTTTTTCAGCATGTCAAAACTTTGGGATAAAAAGTCGGGAACAAAGCTTTGTGCTTGGTCGGTATAAGAGCGAACGAGATCGGTTAACACGTTGATAGGCAACACATTTTCACCATTTGACTCGTGATCGGTAATGATCTGCAACAGATATTGCCGCGTGAGATCATCGCCGGTTTTAAGGTCAATAACCTGCACCTCACGCCCGGCACGAATGAAGCCCGCGATATCGTCAAGCGTCACGTAATCGCTGGTTTCGGTATTGTATAAGCGCCGACTAGCATAGCGTTTTATCAACAGGGGGGCGGGGTTTTGGGGCATCGGGCACCTTATTG
>CAYPUW010000311.1:0-3017 GCA_964413925.1 uncultured Rhodobacter sp.
GCGGGTGCGGTTCAAAAACCAAAACAGCGCCACCACGACGACGACCGCGGTGACAACGGTGATGCCTTGGCTGACCTTGATCGCTAACCCCTCTTGCAGGCCGGTCGCAGCCTTAAACTCGCGCACTTTAATGATGAAACGCACGCCATCTGCGAATTTCTGATCATTGGGACCAATGATAAACCGCACCACCCCGTTGAGGATGAACATGACGCCAAGCGAGGCCATCACCAGAATAATCGGGGCCGCTTTGGCCCGTCGATAAAACCGATAAACCAGCCGATCCGTCCCCAGCAACAGCCCGACCGTGACCAGAATACCGAACGGCAACGCCAACAGCGCAGTCGGCAGAGGCGAGATCGAAATGCCCAAGCTCTGCATCCACCAAGTGACCAGAATAACCACCATCGTACCAAAGGCCATAGTGTCACCATGGGCGAAATTCGAGAACCTCAGGATGCCGTAAATCAGCGTGATCCCCAGCGCGCCAAGCGCCAGTTGGCTACCATAGGCAATCGCCGGTATCAGCACATAATTGGCCAAAACGACCAGTGCGTTAAGCAAATCCATGCCCTATCCTCCCAGAAAACTTTTGCGCACATCGGGATCAGCCAGCAAAGCCTCGCCCGTGTCGGTATATCTGTTTCGCCCCTGCACCAGCACATAGCCCTTATCGGCAATGGCCAGCGCTTGGCGGGCGTTTTGTTCGACCATCAGAATGGAAATCCCGGTGCGCGCAACCTCGATAATGCGGTCAAACAGCTCGTCCATCACAATTGGCGAGACCCCGGCTGTCGGCTCGTCCAGCATCAGAACTTTGGGCTGGGTCATCAACGCGCGACCAACCGCCACTTGCTGGCGCTGCCCACCCGAAAGCTCGCCTGCCGCTTGGCGTCGTTTGTCGCGCAAAATGGGAAACAGCTCGTAAACCTGCTCCATGGTTTCAGAGATATCATCGCGGCGCAAAAACGCCCCCATCTCAAGGTTTTCCTCAACCGTCATCGAGGTAAAAATATTCTGGTTTTGCGGCACAAACGCCATCCCCTTGGCCACGCGATCCTGCGGGCTGAGGCGGGTGATATCCTCGCCGTCGAGCCTGACAGCCCCTTTTCGCACGTCAAGCATGCCAAAAATCGCCTTCATCGCCGTGGATTTACCGGCCCCGTTCGGCCCGACAATCACCGCGATCTGGCCGCGATCAACTGCAACCGTGCAGTCGTGCAAAATATCCGGCCCCTTACCATATCCGCCCGACATGGCATCGCCGATTAAAAATGGCTTCTTGCTCATTTTTTCTCCATCGAAAGCACAAAAGACTTGTGCAGTTTTTCTTGTTGCCGCGAAAAGACCGTGGTGTGGTTTTGCCACGTCTGAAAGATAAATGCCTGATGGTCCCGGATGACCGGGGTCGAGGCCACGACCCACTGATCTTTATTATGAAATGTCGAAATAACTTTCGTAAGCGTCACGTCGTACCGTGTCGGCAAGACATATACTTTAACGATATCAGGCTTATACCCATCATCACGCATCAGCGATTTCAAGATGATTGAATTCATGTCGTCGTCGGTCAGCCCGTCCAACCTTCCGGCCTGATAGAACAGGACTTGCGCTCGCAGCCCGTCGGGGTTTTTAAACGCAGCAATGGCGGAGTTTGACAGCGCTTCTGCCGGTGCCCAGACCGACAGCGGGGCGCAGAAGGTGAATTCGAGCTTAATGTCGGTACACTTTATTTTGTCGGAGGTCTTAAAACGCCACGTTCCGTTGGCCAATATCTCAACCGCGCGATCCTTAATGCTGCCCGTACCCACAACCGTTGACGCGGCAGCAGGCGAGAGCCAAAAGCTCAGCGCCAAAAGAGCGATAAGCCGGATCATGCCGTTCCCGCCTTGACTTTGTTCTTGAGACCAGTGCCGAGATAGGCCTCGATCACCTGTTCGTTGTTTTTAATCTCGTCAATAGTGCCGGTCGCCAGCACCTTGCCTTCGGCCATGCAGATCACTGGATCACACAGGCGGGCGATGAAATCCATGTCGTGCTCGATCACGCAAAACGTATAGCCGCGCTCTTTATTGAGGCGCACAATCGCGTCGCCAATGGTGTTGAGAAGGGTGCGGTTCACGCCGGCCCCGACCTCGTCCAGAAACACCATGCGCGCATCGACCATCATGGTGCGCCCAAGTTCGAGCAGCTTTTTCTGTCCGCCCGAGAGGTTACCAGCCTTCTCGTCGGCCAGATGGCTGATGGTCAGAAACTCCATCACTTCGTCGGCTTTTTCAGATAATTCGCGCTCTTCACGGCGAACCGCGGCTTGGCGAAACCAAGTGTTGAGCAGCGTTTCGCCAGCTTGATTGCCCGGCACCATCATCAGGTTTTCGCGCACGCTCATAGAGGCGAACTCGTGTGCAATTTGAAATGTGCGCAACAGACCTTTGTGGAATAATTCATGCGGAGGCAGGCCGGTTATGTCGGTGCCTTCCATCGTGACGTGACCGGATGATGGTTTAAGTACCCCCGCGATCACATTGAAAAGAGTGGTTTTTCCCGCCCCGTTCGGCCCGATCAATCCGGTGATCGAGCCTTTTTTAATCTCGAGCGTTGCGCCGTCAACCGCGCAGAAACCGCCAAAATACTTGCGGATGTCTTCAACGACAATCATCGTTTTGTCTTCCCCCAAAGAGACGAGCAGCCCGGAGCGAACCCCGGACTGCCCTGTTCTTTTTAGCCAATTCCCTTAGCGGAATTTAACCGTTTCGATCTTGCCGTCTTTGATCTCGATCTGGCGATAGTTACCAGCGGATTCGCCCGGTCCAATCAACTCGACAGAAGATGCGCCGACATAGTCCACGTCTCCACCCTTTTTCAGGATGTCGAGAGCCTTGCCAAGCTCGCCGGGGTAAATCTTAACGCCCGGTGCGTTGGCAACATCCATGATTTTGGATTTGTAATCAGCCGGGGCGGACGACCCTGCGGCCTCCATAGCCAGCATGATCAGAGCCGCAGCGTCATAGCTTTCC
>CAYPUW010000312.1:0-3013 GCA_964413925.1 uncultured Rhodobacter sp.
ACATCCACAAAGTATGATTGATGAAGCCACACGAATTTTGAACATTCGGTTGGCCATCTCGTCAACCGCTTGCAGGCGTTCTCGCCCAAGCGACGCTACGGAAACTGACCAACTGGAAAAAAACTTTGTTGCCGTGTTTGGATATTCGTGCTTACCTTGCGAATAATAAGCTGCGCCGATCACAATTGTTTGATTAACACGCGGTGGACTGACCGGGGAGACTGCCAATGCCCGACGGGGCTGCGCCGATACTGGATGTATCGGACTTGAAAACCGTTTTCACAACTCGGGGCGGCGAGGTTCACGCAGTGAACTCTGTCAGTTTTCAGCTTGCGCCGGGCGAGTTGCTGGGCGTGGTCGGCGAGAGTGGTTCGGGCAAATCGGTCACCATGATGTCGCTGATTGGCCTCTTGCCCATGCCGCCTGCGGAAATTCGCGGCGGCCAGGTGATGTTTGAGGGCCACGACATTCTGAAAATGACCCCTGCGCAGTTGCGCGCGGTCAGAGGCCGCAAGATCGGCTTTGTGTTTCAGGACCCGATGACCTCGCTCAACCCGGTATTCACCGTGGGTTTTCAGGTGGCAGAGCCGCTGCGCCACCACATGGGCATGCGCAAAAAACAGGCGTGGCAGCGCGCCGCCGAATTGCTGGAGCTGGTGGGAATTCCCGATGCGGAGGCGCGGCTGTCAGACTATCCGCACCAGTTCTCGGGCGGGATGCGCCAGCGGGTGATGATCGCGATAGCACTGGCGTGTGATCCGCAAGTTTTGATCGCCGACGAGCCGACCACGGCACTTGATGTGACCATTCAGGCGCAAATTCTCGAGCTGGTGCGCGAATTGCGCCAGAAACTCGGCATGGCGATCGTCTGGATCACCCATGATCTCGGGGTTATCGCCGGTATCGCTGATCGGGTGATGGTGATGTATGGTGGCCAAATCGTCGAGCAAGCCCCCGTGCGCGAGCTTTTCGCCAACCCCCAACACCCCTACACCCGCGCGTTGCTGGAAACATTGCCAAGCGTCACCGGCGCGCGCAGCAAACGCCTTAAAACCATCGAGGGCCAGCCTCCTGCCCTTGGTGCGCACCCCACCGCCTGTCCATTCCGCGCGCGTTGTCAGCATGTGATGAACATCTGCCACGAGCGAAACCCGGCGATTACCACTCTTGATACGGGCCATGACGTGGCTTGCTTTTGGGACGCGACGACGGGCGAGGCGCGCCATGTTTGACGGTGTCAAAAAGCCAATCCTGAAGGTTGACGACCTCAAGATGCATTTCCCGATCTTCAAGGGGGTTTTTCGACGCAAAGACGGTGAAGTAAAGGCCGTGGACGGGATCTCGTTTGAGATTTACGAGGGAGAGACCCTTGGTCTGGTCGGCGAGAGCGGTTGTGGGAAATCCTCGGCCGGACGGGCGATTTTGCGGCTTTACGATATCTCTGGCGGCTCGATTGTGCTGAACGGGCGGGATATTTCGACCCTTCAGGGGGATGAATTGCGTCGCCTGCGCCCCGAGATGCAGATGATTTTTCAAGATCCCCAAGCCAGCCTCAATCCGCGCATGACCGTGGCCTCGATCATCGCCGAGCCGCTGGATGAGCATAAAAAACTGTCCAAGCAGGATCGGATGGCGCGGGTGTTTGAGCTGATGGACGCGGTCGGTCTCAATCGTGATTTCGCCAACCGCTTTCCGCACGAGTTTTCAGGCGGGCAACGCCAGCGCATCGGCATCGCGCGCGCACTGGCTCTGAACCCGAAATTCATCGTTTGCGACGAGCCGATTGCAGCACTTGATGTCTCTATTCAGGCGCAAGTGGTTAATCTGCTCGAGGATTTGCAGGAGAAATTCGGCTTAACTTACCTGTTTATCAGCCATGATTTGTCGATGGTGCGCCATCTGGCGACCCGTGTTGCGGTGATGTATCTTGGCAAAATCGTCGAACTGGCCCCGCGCGCGCTGCTTTATAGCGACCCCAAACACCCCTACACAGAGGCGCTTTTGTCGGCGGTGCCCGAGCCTGATCCTGCAGCGCTCAACACCCGCGAGCGGATCATTCTGGAGGGCGATGTGCCCAGCCCGTCCAACCCGCCAACGGGCTGTAACTTTAGCACCCGTTGCCCGCGTGTGATGGATATATGCAGAATAAAAGAGCCTGATTTCAAACAGTTGGACGATGGCCGCCATGTTGCCTGCCATTTGATGGATTAAAAAAAGACGCAGGATCAACCTGCTCGCCCGAGGAAACAAGAGCAACTCAACAAAGGAGAAGATGATGACACTTAGATCAATTTTATTAGGAGCCGCCGCAGCCGTTGCGCTCGCTCCCATGGCCCAGGCGGGGCGCGGAGATAGCGGCCACGCCAATATTATTTACTGGCAAGCCGCCTCGATCATGAACCCCTACCTGTCGGGCGGAACCAAGGATATCGACGCCTCCTCGATGGTGATTGAGCCGTTGGCCCATTACGACGAAAACGGGGCGATGGTGCCAACTCTGGTCACTGAAATCCCCACCGTCGCCAATGGCGGCGTCAGCGCCGATCTGACCAGCATCACCTGGAAGCTAAAGCCCGGTTTGAAATGGTCCGATGGCTCGGCCGTTACCGCCAATGACGTGGTGTTTACCGCCAATTATTGCATGGACCCCTCCGGTGGCTGTCAGCAATTGGCCAAATTCGCCGACGTAACCAACGTCGAGGCGCTGGACGATTTGACGGTAAAAATCACCTATGGCAAGTCCAAACCGTTCCCTTACGGACCGTTTGTCGGCTCGACCACGCCGGTTATTCAGGCCAAGCAATTTGCCGATTGCATGGGCACCAAGGCCCCGACCTGCACCGACGCCAACTTCAAACCGATCGGCACTGGCCCGTTCGAGGTTACCGAGTTTCGCGCCAATGACACGATCTCGCTCAAGGCCAATCCGAACTACCGCGATCCGGCCAAACCGGCCTTTAGATCTGAAGAGCTCACGTCTGAACTCCAGTCACCTGATGTGATCACTGATGAC
>CAYPUW010000313.1:0-2991 GCA_964413925.1 uncultured Rhodobacter sp.
TATGAACCCGGTGGAGGCGCTGCGATATGAATGACGCGGTGCTGATCTTGGAGGGGATCACCAAGACCTATAAAAAGGGGCAGGGCGGTGAAATAAACGTTCTGCGCGGTGCAGACCTGAGCCTCAAATCAGGCGAAATTGTCGCTTTGGTCGCCCCGTCAGGTGCGGGAAAATCCACGCTTTTGCATATGGCCGGGCTGTTGGATACGCCGGATGCGGGTCATGTGGTGTTGGCGGGCCAAAATATGCACAAAAAAGCTGACCGGCATCGCACTACCGCTCGTCGTCAGCAAATCGGTTTTGTTTATCAGTTTCACCACCTCCTGCCTGAGTTCACGGCGCTTGAAAACGTGGTTCTGCCCCAACTTGCCGATGGCAAGCCCCGCGCTCGCGCCCGTTCGTGCGCACTTGATTTGCTGGATCAGGTCGGACTGAAAGATCGCGCCTCCCACCGTCCGGCCGAGCTTTCGGGCGGGGAGCAGCAACGGGTAGCTTTTTGTCGTGCGCTGGCGAACTCTCCGCGAATATTACTGGCAGATGAGCCGACCGGAAACCTCGACCCGGAGACATCGGCGCAGGTGTTTCAAATGCTAACGGATCTGGTTCGAAAAACTGGATTAACCGCGCTGATTGCCACCCATAATCGCGCATTAGCCGAGCAGATGGATCGGGTGGTTTATTTGGTTAATGGGCGATTAAGCGATCACGCATAGCACGGGTTCGGCTTGGGGTAGATGCCGGTTAACCCGCCCTAGCCGTCGCAGATCGTTTGTAGTCCAATCCAGTCAGCATCGCTCAGAAGTTTGGGATAGGGCAAGTTGCGAAACGGGTCAGACTCAATCAAAGGCAAAGTGGTTTCACCGGTGCTATCGAGATCGAACGCAAGTGGGCTGCTGGCCAGTTTGACCTGTTTGAACCGCTTAAGAATTGCTTGATTAGGAGGCATTTTAATTGTCGTAGTCAGCACGTGTTCGGCATATTTCGCAATGGAGTTCTGGTCTATCTGGCCGGTAGTCAGAAGTTTCAGGGATGAAAATCCTCCTGCAAGATCAAGTAGTTCCGCCAGAGGGTCGTTGATCTGGGCCGATAACTCGGTGGCCAGAACATAGCCCGCAACCAAATCCGGTGCCTCCGGGTCCTCCACCAGTTTTCGGTTCAAAAGGATGAGCCCGCCGGGCAGGCTGGCGCTTTTGGATATCCCCGCGGCAAGTACCAAAATCTTGCTGTCTTGGCCCGGCAGGAGACGGTTTTTCAGCTCCACCAACGCGCGATTGCCTGCTTGTGACGAGCAAGGTCTGCCCGCCAAACGGCCAATTTGGTCAAGAACTTCTCGGCCAATCTGTTGACGAATTTCCGGTGGGACCGTGCGCACCGTATTGCGTTTGATCGCGCCGGGAAGCCAAAAAATCACCATGCCGATTGTGGCGAAACTCAAAAGCAAAAACACCGTGAGCCGCAAACGACCGGGGCGCGGGCGGCGGCGGTCAATCGCTTTGCGAACGGTTTCAATCGCCTCAATCATGGTAATATCATCGATTTCAAGGGTCTCGTCTGCGTCCACATAAGGGGAGTATATGGCCGGAATTTCGCCTGAATTCAGCCGGTTAACTGCGGGTAATGACCAATGCGACAGCGGGGTTTCGTGCTTGTCGCAGATTATCAGCGATGTATCCCCAAAGCTGACGAAGACCTCTTTGAGGCGGGATTTCCCTTTGTCGGAGCTGTCTTTGGAGGACTCGCGCCACAAGGCTGGAGCCTCCAGTTTTTCGAATTTTTTCAGGGCGGTCATTTTGCTCGATCTTGCCGTTTCGCCGTTTGGTCGCACGTTACGCCAAATAGGTTTTCCAATCCATTGGCGTCACCAACTTCTCACGAAATAAATCGTGTTTTAGCACAGAAAGTTTTGCTGGCCGATGAAATTCCAACGACTGTTAAAGGGATTTGGCCAGTTCTCGAAGGACAAATTTTTGAATTTTTCCGGTGGAGGTCTTAGGGAGCGTTTGAAATATAACGGTTTTAGGAGATTTGAACCCGGCCAGACGCTCGCGGCAAAAGCTGATTAGCTCCGCTTGTTCAACGGTTTCGCCGGGCTTTAGTTCGACAAACGCGCAAGGCGTTTCGCCCCATTTTTCATCCGGCCGCGCGACCACCGCACAAAGGCTGACGGCAGGATGGTGCATTAACGCGCCCTCGACCTCGACGGATGAAACATTCTCGCCGCCCGAAATAATGACGTCCTTCAATCGATCAGTGATTTTGATATAGCCGTCGGGATGGCGAAAGGCGATGTCGCCGGATCGAAACATGCCGCCTGCAAAGGCCTCGGCGGTTGCATCGGGGTTTTTGTAATAGCCTTTCATCACCGAGTTCCCCCGAATGACGATCTCGCCAAGGGTCTTGCCATCGCGCGGCACAGGCCGGCGAGTTTTGTGGTCGACAACGTCGATATCCTCCATCATCGGCATCAAAACGCCGGTTCTGGCCTTGATGGTCGCGCGCTCGTCGTCTGAACATTGACCCCAAATATCATCGTCCCAGATGCATTCGGTGACGTGGCCAAAGGTCTCGGTCAAGCCGTAAACCTGCGTGACGTCAAAGCCTATTTTCTCGATCGCCAGCAAGGTCGCGGCGGGCGGCGGAGAACCCGCTGTATAGACATTAACCACATGGTCAAACGCGCGTTTTTCCTCATCCGCCGCGTTTACCAGCATGTTCAGCACAATTGGCGCGCCGCCGAAATAGGCCGCTTTCTCGTCGGCTATCGCGTCAAAAATCGGTTTGGCAGCGATGTTTCGGCAGCAAATAATCGTGCCTCCCAGCATGGGCATCATCCAAGTGTGGTTCCAGCCATTGCAATGGAATAGGGGCACAATCGTCAGATAGCGCGCAAATAGTGGCATTTGCCACGCGACCGCCGTGCCGGTGGTCATGAGGTAAGCGCCACGATGATGATAGACGACACCTTTGGGTCGGCCTGTGGTGCCGGAGGTG
>CAYPUW010000314.1:0-2962 GCA_964413925.1 uncultured Rhodobacter sp.
TGAACTGCGCATCTTTGGCCATATAGCCGTGGGAATAAAGATGAACGAGGCTTGAAACCGTGGTCACCACCACCAGCATCACCGTGGTCAGCCGATCCACGCGGATCGCCCAGTCGGTGGTCAGGCTGCCGCTGTCAATCCAGCGCATAATGGGGATTTGCTGCATCTGCCCGTCATAGCCGATGAAGACCGCCCAGCTCAGCGCCGCTGACAGGAACAAAAACCCGGTTGATATATAGATCGCCGCGCGCTCGCCGATCAGCTTATGGCCAAATCCGCAAATGAGTGATCCGATCAACGGGGCAAAAAGAATGGTGAGTTCCATGAGGTTTCTTAGCCCTTCATCACATTAATATCTTCAACCGCAATCGTGCCTTGATTGCGAAAGAAACAAACCAGAATAGCCAGCCCAATCGCCGCCTCGGCAGCTGCAACCGTGAGGACAAACAGCCTGAACACCTGCCCGACAAGATCGCCCATGAAGCTCGAGAACGCGACAAAGTTGATGTTTACCGCCAACAGCATCAGCTCGATCGACATCAGAATGATGATCACATTCTTGCGGTTGAGAAAGATGCCGAAAATCCCCGTCACAAACAGAAAGGCGGCAACCGTCAGATAATGTTCAAGTCCAATTTCCATAGGTATCCCCATTCACTCCAGAGCGATGTCAATCGACAGCACGTTATTGCAAGTATGGCGCGCGATCTCGTAGGTCAGCGCATCCAGCCCCTTATTCACCAAAGGCAACATCTTGTAAGGCTCGACCAATTTGTCCAAGGCAGCCTGTAAAACCAGTGTCTTATCGGATTTCAGCCCATTTCCCTCGGTGCGTTTTCCCGCTAGCGCCACATAGGTTTTTGCCGCGCAATTAAACAAGTAATCCGAATAATTGCTCACAAACGACGATTTGCGAAAGGTCAGCGCCTCAATCGTGTCCGGCGCAACCACATCGGCGGAGACCAGATAAATCTGACCCAAACCGTCGGTCGGCGTATTCATCAACTCGCCCTCGATCTCGCCCGCCATCGCAGCAGGCGAAAACAGCGCGAACGCCGCAGCCAATGCCGCAAATAAACTTGGGGGCAACCTGCGCACCGATGTCAGGCCCAATCTCATAAGCCCTGCCCCGGTTTGACGTCCTTTAGATCCATCGCCTTGGCCGGATCGCGGTACATCTGCGCCAGCACATCCTGACGCTTGATGTCGGGACGGTGGCGCATGGTCAAAACAATCGCACCGATCATCGCGACAAGCAGGATCAAGCCAGCGCTCTGGAACAGGTAAATATACTGGGTATAGATCAGATCACCCAAAGCGACCGTGTTTTGAGTATCGCCCATAGCCGGGGTCACCGCCGCACGCGCAGCCAGATAATCAGGCGCAAAGGCCCATTGCCCCAACACCATGCCAAGCTCGACCAACAAGATCACGCCGATCAACAAGCCCATAGGCAAATAGCGCGCAATACCGCCACGCAGCTCGGCGAAATCCACATCCAGCATCATCACCACGAACAAGAACAACACCGCAACCGCGCCCACATAGACGATCACCAGCAACAGGGCCACAAACTCCGCCCCGAGCAGCACAAACAGCCCCGCCGTGGAAAAGAACGACAAAATCAGCCACAAGACCGAGTGGACAGGGTTGCGCGAGACAACCACGAACAGGCCGGAAACCACGGTCACCAGCGCGAAAAGGTAAAATGCCAAGGCTGCTATGCCCATCGGTTTTGTCCCCCATTTGCCGAAAATTTCTCCGGCGAGTTTATCAGTTCATCCCGGCGCTAGGGCCGGTGTTTTACACAGAGCGCGAAATCACCGGTAAGGTGCTTCCAGCTCCAGATTTCTTGCGATCTCGGCTTCCCAACGATCACCATTTTCCAACAGCCGCGCCTTGTCATAGAACAACTCTTCGCGGGTTTCGGTGGCAAACTCGAAATTCGGTCCTTCAACGATGGCATCCACTGGGCAGGCCTCTTGGCAAAAGCCGCAATAGATGCATTTGGTCATGTCGATATCGTAACGAATGGTGCGCCTACTGCCATCTTCGCGCGGCTCGGCGTCGATGGTAATGGCCTGCGCCGGACAGACCGCCTCGCAAAGCTTGCAGGCAATACAGCGTTCCTCGCCATTGGGATAGCGCCTCAGCGCATGCTCGCCGCGAAAACGCGGGCTAAGCGGACCCTTTTCATGGGGATAGTTCAAGGTCGCCTTGGGGCGGAAGAAATACTTCATCCCCAACTGGAACCCCTTGAGGAAATCCATCAGCAGAAAATACTTGGTCGCGCGTGTCCAGTCCATCGTTGTTGCCATCAGATCAACCCCCTACAACCCAACGGGCATATGTCCCGCCAAACCATCCAAACTGTGCGGCAAAAGCCACAAATACCACCCAGCCAAGGCTTAGGGGCAGAAATACTTTCCAGCCGACGCGCATCAACTGGTCATAGCGATAGCGCGGCGTGATTGCCTTCACCATCGAGAACATGAAGAACACCAACAGCATCTTGCCGATCATCCATAAAACCCCGTCCGGCAGACCGGGAATTGGGCTGAGCCAGCCGCCAAAGAACAGAATTACGATCAGGGCGCACATCAACACCACGGCCATCAACTCGCCGATCATATAAAGCAGGAACGGGGTCGAGGAATACTCCACCTGATAGCCCGCAACCAGTTCGCTCTCGGCCTCCGGCAGATCAAACGGCGGGCGGTTGGTTTCGGCCAATGCCGAGATAAAGAACAGGATCACCATCGGAAATTGCGGTATCCAATACCAGTTCAGCAGCCCGTAATTCCCGTCCTGCGCGCGCACGATATCGGTAAAATTCAGCGAGCCGGTCGAGATCAGAACCCCGACAATGATAAACCCGATTGACACCTCATAAGAGATCATCTGCGCCGCCGAGCGCAAGCTGCCCAAAAACGGGTATTTCGAGTTGGAGGCCCAGCCCCCC
>CAYPUW010000315.1:0-2953 GCA_964413925.1 uncultured Rhodobacter sp.
GTTGGCCGTTTGGTTCCACGTACCGTCTCTGTCGCCACACGGGCCAACGTCGACGCCCTGGCCGCGTCACCGGCCGAGCCGACGGCTGATCCTGCTCCAGCCGGCCGTGTCGAGCCACGGCTCGCCACTCGGGCGGTACAGCCTGCTTGAATGTGTCTATAAAGAGCGCATCACCTTGAAAGCAGGTGCTCGTGTTCTGGTTCGCACCATGCGCCATCACGGGGCATATTGCATCCTTGTTTCAGGTGGTTTTAGTTTCTTTACCAGCCGTATTGCCAAAATTGTCGGTTTTCACGATCATCAGGCGAATGAACTGACCTTTGTTGCCGGAAAACTGACGGGAGAAGTCATGGAGCCGATCCTTGGCCGCTCGGCAAAACTCGACACCCTGAACCGGCTATGCGCGGCAAGAGGTCTGTCCCCCGCCGACGTTCTGGCCGCTGGCGACGGAGCCAACGACATCGAGATGGTCCACGCCGCCGGTCTCGGAGTAGCCTTTCATGGTTCTGTTGCTCTGAAAGAACAGGCGAATGCCTGTATAAATCACGCCGATCTGACAGCCCTGTTGTATATCCAAGGATACCGGAAATCGGATTTCGACCTTACCTGAAGCCCTGCATGAACAGCGTAACGAAATCATCGGCGTGATGCCGGTAACTGTATCGGCATCACGCGCTGCTTCAGAAAGTTTCCCGCTGGCGGTGGCAATGGAAGAGGCCAACCGACGGGTGCGCCGTGCCCTGATGGAGGCGTGGATCGGGCGTGAAACATTGACAGCCAGTTTGCCTCCCTCAAAGCTGGCGCTGGGTCGAGGCGATCAGGACGCACACCGCCATCTATGATCTGCCGCCGGGGCAATACCGGGCCGTTCCCAATTGCGAGGGAGATTGATTGGCACAATACTTTGGCCGCTCCATATCGCGACATTTTTCTTGGATTGCGACATCTCTTGTGACAGTATGTGTCGTGATATTTGTCGCAACGAGTGTCGCAATAGCCCGTCACCTGTTGAATGTCCCGACCCAAGAAAGCGAAACACAGTGCCACAGAGAACGCTCCAAGAAGAAGAAAGCCTTATTGAGGGTGATCTGATCGAGCGTGCCGATGGCATAGGCATCACACGACTTGAGGATATTCTTCGACAAAAACATTCTCTTATTTTCAACCGGCGCACCCTGCAGCGTCGTTTGCAAAAGCTTATTGATGAAGGCCGCGCAGTGACCGAGGGCGCGGCTGCAGCATTCATCTACAAGGCAACATCCAAGGCGATAGATCTTCACGCGACCAAGGCTTCTGCCTCGGCCGAAGTCGGGGTGACGCAAATGGGCCAAGACATTTCGGTGTTTGAAGAAGGCGCTGTAATCCGGGATCACGTGCGCCAACCGCTTATGATGCGCCGGCCTGTGGGCTATAATCGAGGATTTCTGGATCGGTATGAGGCCGGAGTTACCTTTTACCTTCCGCGTGATTTGCGCGAACAGCTCCATGAGATTGGGCGAACGTCTGTCGAAGGGCGGCCAGCAGGCACTTATGCAAGAGACATCCTGAATCGGCTTCTTGTCGATCTATCGTGGGCATCATCGCGCTTGGAAGGCAACACATATAGCCGTCTGGACACCCAAAACCTGATCGAGTTCGGGCAGGTGGCCGAGGGAAAGGATATTGTCGAAACCCAGATGATTTTGAATCACAAGGCGGCCATCGAGATGCTGATCGAGGATGCACAAGACATCGGGTTTGACGTTTTTACTTTCCAGAACCTGCACGCAATTCTGTCTGAAAACCTGATGCGCGATGATGCCGCCAGTGGGCGCATGCGCCGTCGACCGGTCGAAATCTCGGGAACAGTTTTTCAACCTCTGGCAATGCCCCAAGTGCTTGAGGAGTGCTTCCGAACAGTGTTGACAAAAACTGCTGCTATCCCGGACCCGTTTGAACAGGCGTTTTTTCTCATGGTGCACCTGCCATATTTGCAGCCGTTTGAGGATGTGAACAAACGCGTATCCCGCATCGGTGCAAACATCCCGTTGATTAAAAATAACTTATGCCCACTCTCGTTTATCGATGTGCCGGAACGATCCTATGTAGAAGGAACTCTGGGCGTCTATGAACTGAACAGGGTAGAGCTTTTGCGCGACGTATTTGTCTGGACGTATGAACGATCTTGTCAAAGATACTTGGCGATCACCCAGTCGACGGGGGAGCCGGATCCAATCAAAATCCGTTATCGGGATGTCATCACGCGGGTTGTTCAGACGATTGTTCGCGACAACTTGGCCCCATCTATCGCGAGCATCCAAGGCCTTATCAGTGGTCTGGTGCCAGAGAAGGACAGACCCGCAATTGTTTCGATATGTGTGGATGCGCTCCAAAACCTGCATGAAGGCAGCGTATCCAGATACCGCCTCAAACGAGATGAGTTTTTCCGGTGGCATTTGGATCATGGGTCGGGGGAAGGCGGCTGAAAATGGTGCAAACGGAGGCGCTACAGATGGTGTGAGGGTAATTACCCGACCCTATTCTCAATAGGCCGCTGATTTCATAGACGACAGGTCTGGTAGCTTGCTGTTGTCAGGCGAGTTTGAGATTGATGTTGCCAGCGCCGCGATGTTTTTGGCGATCATGTTTTGCTGACTATTGTTGCGGGTGATATCAGCAAAAATCCTAAATTTCTTCATCCGCCCAATCGCATGCTCGACACCGATACGAACCATAACACCGACCGCGATCTTGGCCCGACGGGCAAAATTTGCCAGTTTGGCGCCGGCAATCTCCATCTCGCGGAGGTTGGTGAGGACAAGGCGGATCAGGTGATTGCCTTAACACAGGTCTGCAATGTCGTCCCGCTTGACACTGAAATCACGCTGTCCGCCGCGGGAAGCCTTCCGCTCGCACAAGCTGGCCACAGCCGATGCGATCATTCTTGCCACCGCCCGCACCCAGCATAGGCCAC
>CAYPUW010000316.1:0-2945 GCA_964413925.1 uncultured Rhodobacter sp.
TCGAGACCAGCAAAAAACGTAACGCGCAGGGGTTTATCGCCATCAGCGCCGAAGCAAAAACCTCAGCATCCGAGGCCGCTGGATTGCTGCGGTCAAACAGCTCAAACCCAACTTGCAGATATTCCGAAGCCCGCGCCGAGCCTGCCTGCTGCTTGCGCCAGACCGGCCCATTATAGGTGTAGCGCGCGGGTTCCGCTCCCTCATTCATGTGCATCTGAACCACCGGCACGGTGAAATCAGGACGCAGCATCATCTCGCCACCTTGGGGGTCATGGGTGACGTAGGCGCGCGCGCGAATGTCTTCGCCGTAAAGATCAAGCAGGGTCTCGGCGCGCTGAAGGCAGGCGGTCTCAACCGGAATTGCGCCCGCGTCAACAAAGATCGCCGACAGGCGCGCAGCCTCGGCTTTGATGCGGGTTTGGCGCGTGTTCATCATCGCTTAACCATCGGCGCGCGCAATCATCTTCTGCACCTCGGCCACCAGATCGCCGCGCGCAATTTCCAGTTGGGCAGGCTGGGATTTCCACTCTTCATTGGTGCTCATCTCGGCAGCAAGTCGCGCGCCAAGGGCGAGGTCTTTGATCTGAACCACACCGCGTGCGAGTTCCTCCCCGCCTTCGATCACCGCCACCGGGCTGTTGCGTTTATCGGCGTATTTCAACTGGTTACCGAAGTTTTTCGGGTTGCCAAGATAAAGCTCGGCCCTCAATCCAGCGCGGCGCAACTCGGTCACCATGGTTTGATAATCGCCCATGCGATCACGGTCCATCACCGTGACAACCACGGGTCCGCGCGCGGTCTGATCAATCCGGCCTTGCGCACGCAGAGCCGCCAAAAGGCGGTCAACGCCGATGGAAACGCCGGTCGCAGGCACCACCTGACCCGTGAAACGTTTGACCAGATCGTCATAGCGCCCACCCCCGGCAACCGAGCCGAACTGGCGTTTGCGCCCCTTTTCGTCGAGAATATCAAAGGTCAACTCGGCCTCAAAAACCGGGCCGGTATAATAGCCAAGACCGCGCACCACCGAGGGGTCGATCTCGATGCGGTCGGGACCGTAACCTTGCACGTTTAATAATTCGGCGATGGTTTCCAACTCATTCACGCCGTCCTGTCCGGTGTTTGAGCCTGAAACCAAGTCGCGCAAACATGTGCATGTCGCCGCAGGGGTGGCTCTTTTGGCCTCGATAAAAGCGATCACGATATCGACCTGTTCGGGAGCCAGACCGGCCCCCTTGGTGAAATCACCGCTGTTGTCTTTTCGCCCCTCGCCAAGCAGGGCGCGCACGCCGTCAAATCCAAGCCGGTCGAGCTTGTCAATCGCGCGCAAAACGATGCCTCTCTCGCTGGTGAATTTGTCGGGATCACTTGGGTCCAACACGCCCGCAACCTCCATCACCCCGTTCAAAACCTTGCGATTGTTAACACGGATAACATAGTCGGTTCGCGCGACCCCCACGGCCTCCAGACAGTCGGCCAACATGGCACAAATCTCGGCATCCGCAGCCACGGTAGCAGCGCCAACCGTATCGGCATCACATTGATAAAATTGGCGAAAACGCCCCGGACCGGGCTTTTCATTGCGCCAGACCGGACCCATTGAATAGCGTCGATAAGGTGTTGGGAGGTTGTTGCGATGTTGGGCATAGATCCGCGCCAACGGGGCGGTGAGATCATATCGCAACGCCAGCCAGTCGCCATCTTCCTGCCACGCGAAAACTCCTTCATTGGGGCGGTCGATGTCGGGTAAAAACTTGCCCAGCGCCTCGACCGTCTCCACGGCAGAGCTTTCCAAGGGATCAAAGCCGTAAGCATGATAAACCTCAGCAATCCGCGCCAGCATCGCATTGCGCGCCAGCACCTCTTGCCCGAAATAGTCGCAAAACCCCTTAGGCGTCTCGGCCTTGGGGCGGCGAATTTTGTGTTTTTTGTCCTTGGCCATACGCGGCATCCTTGGCTTGGGCCTGTTGTTGGCCGTCTCCCTAGCGCATGGGGCAAAAATGGGCAAGTTCGGCACGCGAAATTGTCTGTTGGCGCGGGGTTTGATGTGCTATCAGGGCAAAAAAAGAGGACATGATGTCAGATACGCGAATTACCAAACTTGAGGTTGAGTTGTCCCATCTCGCACGAACGGTTGACGAGCTAAACGAGGTGGTGACCACGCAGGCCAACGAGATCGAGGTTTTGACCCGCCGCGTTCGCATGATGATGGAGCGGCTGGCCGAAGACGATGTGGCCTCTGGCAGTGCTGCCCCGCTGGCAGATCAGCGCCCACCGCATTGGTGATTTTGGGCGCTCAGGATTGGTCTGCTGACGTCGCGGGTAACGACAATTTGACAGTTTTTGTATTGCCGCTACGTCAACATGATTATTTACTTATACTCCTTGATATTTGTTAGTTAATCACCAATGTATGCTCACGTATACAATATGCACACAAACAATGACGCGTTGGCTTTATGATGTGATCGGACCCATTGATGAAGTGGAAACAGGAATACGCGACAGGCAGTGACGAGATCGACGAACAGCATAAGTCGTTGTTTTTATTCTCTGAAGAGTTTCGCGATGTGTTGAATAACGGGTTTGGCGAAAAAACCTATGACCTATTTTTAGAGTTTCTTGCAGAATATTCAAAGCTCCATTTCGAGTTCGAGGAAGAATGTATGCTTGCCTATAAATGTCCTGCGGCTTGCAAGAACAAAGACGAGCATGCCCTGTTTACAAAGGTGATCGTCAAGGAAGTCGAAACATTTGAACAGGTGGGGTTTGACCGTGTGCGCGCATTCGAACTTTTGGACAAAATCGACAGTTGGCTTGACAATCATATCTGCCGCATCGACGTGCAGCTTAAGGATTGTATCGAGAACGCGTGAACGCGCTTGGTATCAACGCCCTAAAACTCCTCCACCGTAACAACCCCGCCAAGACTGCGCAGCGCGCCC
>CAYPUW010000317.1:0-2933 GCA_964413925.1 uncultured Rhodobacter sp.
ACCGGGATCAGCGACATTGTGCGCGGTGCCAGCAATGCCAATGAGACCCTCGGCGCACAGAAGATGAAAACGCAATGGGGCAGCATTCGCATTAAAAAAATGCAGAACATGGTCGAGCGTCAGGTCCGCGACCTGTTTGTTCTGACTGCTCAGTGCATCTCGGCAAATTTCACAATTGCCACGCTGTCGAAAATCACCGGAATTGATATATCTCCAGAAGCCGCGCAATTGTTAGACGCAGGTCTAAAGCAATACCGAATTGACGTTGAGAGCGACAGTACCATCCGGGCTGATCTATCCCGGCAAAAAGGTGAGATGGCTGAGTTTCTTCAAGGCACTGCATCATTTTTCCAAACTATGGCTCCTGTCGTGGCCCAATCTCCCAAGCTGGCTAAGCCGGTGGTTGATTTATATTCCAGCTTTGCGCGGGTTTATAATCTTGGCAAACAGGCAGAGGACGCCATTGAGGAGATGGGGGAAATCGCGTCCAAAGAGGCAACCCAGCCCCAACCCAACCCGGCTATGGATGCCCAGAAAGCAGACGCCGAGGCTCGCAAGGCAGAGATGCAAATCAAACAGGGCGAGGCTCAGGCCAAGGCGCAAGAGGCCCAAACTAAGGGACAGATTGAAATTGGCAAGCTGACGCTTGAGAAACAGAAGGTTCAGGCCGATCTCCAACTCAAGCAGGAGCAGCTCGCCCAAGCAGACCGAAAGGCCCAAACGGACGCCCAACTGAAATCTGACGATCTGCAAATCAAACAGACCGAATTGCAACTGAAGGCCATTGACCGCGAGATCAAACAGGCAGAGTTGGATTTTGCCAAAAGCAAGGCATCGGCTGAAATTGCCCTTGAGGCGTCCCAGAAGCGCGCAGTTCAGATAGGCAATTAAATGGGTCAACTGGCATATAATCCAACATGGCGCGATCAGGCAAGGCAGTCTCTTGGTCAGTTATTGGGCGGAGGTTACAAAGCTAGAGATTTTTCCCAGAGGGTTATGGGGTCTCCAGGCAACACGGGGCTGGCGGATTTTATCCCCGGAGTTGGAGGGGCTTTCGGCGCTCAGGAAGGTGCGCGAACAGTCAAACGTGGATACCAGACCGGGGATATAGGGACCACACTAGGAGGCATTCTGCAAACAGGTGTGAGCATTATTCCCGAAGCTGCGGCATTAACTGGCACTCTAAGAAATACCGCTGCGCGCACAGCGATGAAGGCATTTGCGAGGGATGAGAGCGGGGCATTTAATGCTTGGCATGGATCGCCGAGCAAGTTTGAGTCCCTTAGCACGTCGTCGCCAGAAACCGGTATGGGCAATCAGGGATATGGTCGCGGGATTTATCTGTCTGACAGCAAGGACACCGCCAATCAATACGCTGGGGATTTGGTCGCATCAAGGTTGCCAGACAGCCGAGGCAATGTCAGCCTTTCGAATCTGTACCAAGACGAGCCGGCATCGCCTAGTACGATGGGCGAGGTTTTGGCAGATGCAAAAAGGTTTGTTGAAGATGGGAAACTCGCTCCTTCTGACCAAGCGGATTTTGTGGCTTTGGCAGGCGAGAATGTCAGGGTGTCTAACGAGGCTGGCAATCTTTACAATGTGGCCGTCGACGCTAACAAAAACGATTTTATTGACTGGAATGCGTTGCTTTCAGATCAGCCGCAAGGGGTCAAGGATAAGCTGGCATCATCCGGGGTTAATCTGCAAAAAGACGTACCATTGGGCCAGTCTTTAATAGGCCAAGAGCAGGACCTGCAAACAGCTGGAATTCCGGGGATTAGATACAAGGACGCTGGTAAGAATTCGAGCAACTACGTTCTATTCAACGAAAAACTGGCTAACATTCTGAGCCGAAATGGGGAGGCGGTTTCTGCATTATCCCTGCCCCAGCAGCGCGCCCAAGATGTTATCGACCTTCTAAAAACAGGTCGGGCATCCGAGGTAACTGACCCGATGCTGGATATGGGGAACCAAGCTGACAATCTTAAGATGAACGATTATCTATATAAAAACTACGACTTGCCTATGGACCCAGCAACAGTTGAAGCGAGGGCAAATGCTTACTTCCCAGACAAGATTTATCACAACACCAAGAATAGTGTGGCGCAATCTGTCCAATCTTTTAGCCCAGACATGAACCAGTACGGGATTACGAAGGGGACCGGTATTTTTACAAATACCAACCCCAAAGCGGTCGAAACTTATGGGGGCAGAGGTCGCACCACAATGTCGCTGAGAGGCAGTCCTGACAATCAATATTCTGTTGATTTCAACAATAAGGCATTGCTAAGCCCATTATCGGACAAGACGTTTACGCTTCCTGACGGTGCAAAAATTAACCCCAGAGAAAATTCAAGCGTGTTCAGAAAAATTCTCGAAATGGGTCCAGATGAGGCTGCGAGAACGGCAAGAGCGTTGGGGGCGGATAGCTTGCGCCAAAATAATATTTTAGACCCTGGCAAGTTAATGCGTGAGAAGAAAGTTCCTCGAGGGGATAATATTGTTTACTTCGATACCCGCCAGCGCCAGGTAGATAAGGAAACCCAACATGCAGAGCTTCGACGCCCCAGTGGGCATTCTGACGAGCACCCTCTCGCCGCGCGCCAAGGTGCTGTTCCTTTACCTCCGCGCGAATGTCAACAAAGAGGGGCTCGCCAACCGCACCAGCGCGATCATGAGCGGTGTGCTCGGCGTCTCGCGCCGCCAAACGTTCAAGATCTATGGCGAGTTGAAAGACGCGGGGCTCATTAAGGTGCTTGGGCGGTGGGACGACACTGACGCCAACGTGACCCAGGTCGCCATGGACAACGGTCGAGTCCGCGTCCTGTTGATCGGGAAGGGGCTGCTACCGCCAACCGCTACCCCTCAGCCCAACTCCCGAGGTTGGGCCCCTCACGCTGGCGGCAAGGCGTAAGCGCCGCACGAGCCTCCTT
>CAYPUW010000318.1:0-2905 GCA_964413925.1 uncultured Rhodobacter sp.
ATCGCCTGCCGAAAGACGCGGCACGCCGCATGGGCGCGAGTCGCCTGAATTTCCGGTGTGGTTAGCATCGGCGGGGCGGAACTATATTTCAAGTATGAAATATAATTCACCATTGCACATGTTGCTCTGCGCGCAAAATTGTTAACGGGTTCTGGGCTGGATCAATTTGTTGTCATGCCGTGTCCGCTCTCAGAAGCGAAAACGTATCCCCCCAAGTTTCGGCGCGACCCTTGTTTTGTTCACCAATGACCGCAAGAATGGACGGCTGACGCAAAGTTGGGCCGCGCGCGCCTTTACGGTTTAGTGCCGAACGCCGCATTGCCAAGGCGACGGTAGGGCCTTAGCATGCCGGAAGTTGATTTTTCCCAGCAAGGATTGCTCTTTTGACCCCAACGATCAGACCCGTTTTTCTTGCCGCCGCGACGGCGTTATTTGCGTTCACCGCTGCACCCGGCCTTGTTCGAGCCACCAGTCTGGCTGGCAGCTATCTGGCGGCGGGGCAGGCCAATTTTGACAGCGATTATCAGGCGGCCGCCCTGTATTATGCCCGCGCGCTGACGGTTGATCCCGGCAATCTGGCGCTAATGCAAAATCTGGTTCTGGCGTATCTGGCCGAGGGCCGGGTGGACAAAAGCATCGACGTTGCCGCCGAGATGGACAAGCTTGGCACCGACAGTCAACTGGCCCAACTGGTGTTGCTGGCCCGTGACATCAAGGCCGGTGATTTTGCGGCTGTGAATGCCAAATTCAAGGCCGGAGCCAAGTTCAGCCCGCTGCTCGACGGGCTGGTGCAAAGCTGGTCCTTGCTCGGGGCGGGCGAGATGACGGCTGCGACCGCGCGATTCGAGAAGATGGCCAAAAACGACGCGATGAAAGTGTTCAGCGATTACCACCGGGCCTTGGCTCTGGCGGTGGTGGGCGATTTCGGGGCTGCCGAAAAGATACTGGCTGGCGAGAATGGTCGTCCGGTGCGCATTGGCCGTGCCAGCCTTATCGCGCATATCGAGATCCTGTCGCAGCTTGAGCGTAATGACGAGGCGCTGGCAATGGCTGACGCCTCGCTTGGCAACTCCAATGATCCGCAAATAACCGCCATACGTGATCGCCTGAAAGCCGGAGAAACCCTGCCATTTGATGTGGTTACCAGCCCCAAAGACGGTATTTCGGCGGCGTTTTACACGCTGGCCTCGGTGCTTTCGGGCAAGGACAACCAGCGATTCGGGCTGATTTACGGACGCATCGCCGAATACCTTAACCCGGCTTCGACCAGTGCGATTCTGCTAGTGGCCGACCTGCTAAATGGCGAGAAACAATATGATCTTGCGGTCGAGAATTTCGATAAAGTGCCCGATAACAGCCCGGTTTTTTACAGCGCCGAGATTGGTCGCGCCAAGTCCCTGATGGAGGCCGGTAAGATCGACAAGGGGCTGGATGTGCTGCGCAAACTCTCTAAAACCCACACCAATATCCCGGTGGTTTTCACCACACTTGGCGACGCGCTGCGCCGTCAGGCAAAATTCGGTGAGGCCAGCAAGGCCTATGACGCTGCGATCAAATTGCTGCCCAATCCCGGCGCGAATCAGTGGTTCATTTATTACGCGCGCGGCATTAGTTACGAGCGCGAGGGGCTGTGGGACAAATCCGTGGCCGATTTCCGCTTCGCGCTGAAGCTGTCTCCTGATCAGCCGATGGTGCTCAATTATCTTGGCTACGGCATGGTCGAAAAGGGCATTAACCTTGATGAAGCGCAAAAGATGATCGAAACTGCGGTCGCCAAACGGCCCAATGACGGCTACATCACTGATTCGCTCGGTTGGGTTCTGTACCGGGTCAAAAAGTTCAAACAATCGGTGCCACATATGGAACGCGCGGTTGAATTGAAGCCGGTTGATCCGATCATCAACGACCATCTGGGTGATGTCTACTGGATGGTTGGCCGCAAGCTTGAGGCCGAGTTTCAGTGGCGGCGTGCGCTCTCGTTCAAGCCCGAGAAAAAAGAGGCCAAACGCATCCAGAAAAAGCTCGATATCGGTTTGGATGCGGTGTTGAAAGAAGAGGCCGCCGCCAGCAAATGATCAAGGGTTTTGCGCCAGCCAAGGTTAATCTGGCGCTGCATGTGACCGGCCAGCGGGCCGACGGTTTGCACCTAATCGACAGTCTGGTGTCCTTTGGCGATGTTGGCGATGAGGTGAGCGTGACGCCAAGCGCGCAGCTTGCCCTATCGGTTGAAGGCGTGCGTGGGCTTCCTGTTGGCGACGATAATTTGGTCCTAAAAGCGGCACGCAGCTTTGGCACAAGCGCAGGCGCGATGATCCATCTTAACAAAAAATTACCTGTGGCTGCCGGGCTGGGCGGAGGCTCGTCAGACGCTGCCTGCACATTGCGACTGTTGTCTAAATTGTGGCAGATCGACCTGCCTGAGGTCGGCGACATTCTCGCCCTTGGTGCGGATGTCCCGGTCTGCTTGGCGGCTCGCTCTGCGCGAATGCAAGGGATCGGCGAGGTGATTTCTCCGCTTGAAAACATGCCAGCCTTTGCGGCAATTCTGGTTAACCCCGGTGTTGCGGTGTCCACGCCGGACGTGTTTAATAACCTGAAATCAAAAGATAATTCACCTCTCAATCCAATTCCTGACAGTAAAAATCCTACCGACTGGATCGCCTATATCTCGATGCTACGCAATGATCTAGAGGCCCCGGCCTGCCAGATCGCGCCCATCATTGCGAGGGTGCTTGAGCGCATTGGCACAGCTGAGCACTGCACGCTTGCGCGGATGTCTGGCTCTGGCGCAACCTGTTTTGGGCTGTTTGAAACCCGCGAAGCCGCGCGTTTGGCGATGCTGCAAATAACAGCGCTTGAGCCTGACTGGTGGGTGGCTGATTGCTGGCTTGGCGGTCTAAGTAAT
>CAYPUW010000319.1:0-2883 GCA_964413925.1 uncultured Rhodobacter sp.
ACGATTAACGCCGCTTGGGAGGATCGCGACGCGATTAGTGCCGCCACCAAGGGCGAGGTTCGCGAGGCGATCGAGGACACATTGAACGCGCTTGATGGTGGCAGCCTGCGCGTGGCCGAACCTCGCGACGATGGTAATTGGCACGTTAACCAATGGGCCAAGAAAGCGGTTCTACTGGGGTTTCGTCTTAATGACATGACCGAGCAATCCGGCGGCCCGCAAGGCGGTGGCTGGTGGGACAAGGTTGACAGCAAATTCAAGGGCTGGGGTGAAAACCAATGGGCGGCGGCGGGGTTTCGCGCCGTGCCAAACGCCATCGTTCGCAAATCGGCCTATATCGCCCCCGGCGTGGTTTTGATGCCGTCATTCGTCAATCTCGGCGCTTATGTGGACAGCGGCACCATGGTTGATACTTGGGTCACGGTCGGCTCTTGCGCGCAGATCGGCAAGAACGTGCATCTGTCGGGCGGGGTCGGGATCGGCGGCGTGCTTGAACCGATGCAGGCGGGACCAACGATCATCGAGGATAATTGTTTCATCGGCGCACGTTCCGAGGTGGTCGAGGGTTGTATCGTGCGGTCCGGTTCGGTTCTTGGCATGGGGGTTTTCATTGGCAAATCCACTAAGATCGTTGATCGCGAGACCGGCAATGTAAGCTATGGCGAGGTGCCAGCAGGTTCGGTTGTGGTCGCGGGATCGTTGCCTTCCAAAAATGGTGTCAGCCTTTATTGCGCGGTGATTGTGAAGCGGGTTGATGCGCAAACCCGCTCAAAAACCTCGATAAACGAGCTGTTACGTGACTGATAAACCACGCAAAAAATCCCGCCAGCGGGTGTTTACCCTGTTGGTTGAGGTCGGGCGCAATCCCGGTGATGGCCTGCCAAAAGGCGCAAGCGGAGCGGCGCTTATGTGCTATGCCTCAGGCGTGGACGAGGCCGAAGCGGTGCGCGAAACCGTGGTAATTTTGAAACACGCTGACATGGCACCGCTCGATGTAACCGGATACGGCACGCTTGAAGAGCGGCTCGCCGAAGGTCACGACATTGCCGATGACGAGCGCGCATTGATGACACGCGCACAGGAAGAAAACGCCGTTATCGTGGCGCAGATGACACCATTTTACGAGGACAAAAAATGACAACACGCGACAGCAACGGAGCCGAGCTTGACGATGGTGACACCGTTATGGTCGTCAAGGATCTCAAGGTCAAAGGCATGTCAAAAACCCTTAAACGTGGCAGCCAGATCAAAGGCATCCGCCTCACCGGCAATCCAGCGCAGATCGAGTGCCGGATCGGCAAATCGACTATTGTCCTAAAGACCGAATTCATGAAAAAAGTCTGACTGCGTTTTTAGCGGCTCTCGCCTTCCGCAATATGCCAAAGCCGCAGGCCATCCGGCTGCCCAAATCGACAATCTCATGCCTTGGGCTTTCAAGCCAACGTCAGGCCGAAATCTCGAAGCTTTACGCACACCGTTTACGCGCAGTTATCGCCCCTCCGCCGCTGGCATCAATTCGCGCCGACGCCTGATCCAGTTTTTCGCTCGCCACTGCCATATGAAACGCGTTGGCGTGAATAAGGCTGTGGGCATCCTGCATCACCCCGATATGGCCACGCCAGAAAATCAAATCGCCGCGCTTTAGAGCCGCATCTGCCGCCAATAACTCACCCAGATCGTCCTGTTGCATATCCGCATCGCGTGGGCAAGTTCGCCCCGAGGCTTGCAACGCCAGTTGCACAACTCCCGAGCAATCCACGCCCCAGGCGCTGTTGCCGCCCCAAAGATAGGGAACGCCCAGAAACATCTCGATCACAGCCACAAAATCAGGTTCGTGCTGATCCAGAGCCTGCACATGTTGGGCGGGAACAAACCCTCCTGAAGTCAGGGCCGCGTAACCGTCACTGATGTTCTCAATGGTTAGTTCTGAAGCAAAAGACAGGCGCATATGCGTGGGGCTTTTCAGGTCAGGCGCGGCATAGATATGGCTGGCCAGCGCCGAAATCTTATGGGTGGTTGGCGCGCGCGCGACCAGATCGCAACTGCGGATATAGCCCACGTAACCATCGCGCACGCTGCGCCCGAAAGAAAAGCCCGTGTTGGCATCACGCGCCAACTCCAAAAATCCGGTGCCGTAGAGCATTTGGCGATCAAGCGCCCCATCCGCGTCGCGCAGCAGGTCAGCTATCGGCGCGCGGATTTGCATTTTATCACCGCGCACAAATGCGTCAGCCTCAACCAGATCGCTTAGCGAAACATGCGCTACGCGACCGTTACTGGCGAGCAATCGGGGATGCATCAGCCTTCTACTTTCTGGCGCAACACTTCAAATATCGCGCGCGCGCCTTGAAACGCTGCACCCTTTGGATGACCGGGGCGGGCCGTCGGGTTCCAGCCGTAGATGTCAAAATGGGCGAAATGGGCGGCATGCTCAACGAACCGTCGCAAGAATAGCGCGGCGGTGATCGAACCGGCAAAGCCTCCCGCCGGGGCATTGTCGAGATCGGCGATGTCAGGCTCGATCATGGTTTCATACGCGCTCCAAAACGGCATGCGCCATAAAGGGTCGCCCGATTTTCGTCCCGCGCGGCCAAGCGCGTGAGAAAGCGCATCGTCGTCGGTGTAAAACGGCACCACATCAGGGCCAAGCGCCACCCGCGCAGCCCCGGTCAAGGTTGCCATGCAAAACAGATAATCAGGCGTTTCCTCATCGGCAATCGCAAGTGCGTCGGCCAAAACCAGACGTCCCTCGGCGTCGGTATTGTTGACCTCAACCGTCAGCCCCTTGCGCGCGGTCAGCACATCGCCGGGCCGAAAAGCCGCCGCCGAGATCGAGTTTTCAACCGCTGGCACAAGCACGCGCAAACGCACCGGCAGGTTTTG
>CAYPUW010000320.1:0-2833 GCA_964413925.1 uncultured Rhodobacter sp.
GGGTTGAACTGGACCTAAAGGCAGAACTCGGGCATCCATTCCTTCTGGCAGCGGTCAAGGGCGCAGTCGTCGGATTTGCCACCTATGGGCAATTTCGCGCCTCGAACGGCTATGCCCGCTCAATGGAACACACGATTATTTTGGCAGAAGAGGCGCGCGGATCAGGTCTTGGCCGCGCGTTGATGAACCGGATTGAGGAGCACGCCCATGCCCGAAAAATCCACTCAATGTGGGCAGGCGTCAGTCATCGCAACCGCTGCGCCCTCGAATTTCACCGCGCGATCGGCTATGCTGAAATCGCGCGCCTGCCCGAAGTTGGCTGGAAATTTGATCGCTGGTATGATCTCGTCTTGATGCAAAAAATATTGTAAGATTTCATTAACAACAAAATTCGAGCAAAAAAATGTCCCTTTGGTCCCGCATCGCCGACGCTATCTCTGCCCTCGCACAAGGCGAGAGCCTGTCCAATGTGTTTCAAAAGCTGCGCACGCCACCCGAGCGCCGCGTCGCCTTTGCCATCGCCGTCATCGCTTTGGGCGCGAAAATGGCCAAGGCGGACGGGCATGTGACGCGCGACGAGGTGACCGCTTTTCGCGAGGTTTTTTACATTCCCAAAGGCGAGGAGGCGCAGGCCGCGCGCGTGTTCAATCTGGCGCGGCAGGACATCACCGGATTTGAAATTTATGCCGCCTCTATCGCGGCTATGTTTCAGGACAACTCTACTGTGCTTGAGGACCTGCTTGAAGGTTTGTTTTTCATTGCTATGGCTGACGGTGAGTACCACCCCAAGGAAGACGATTTCATCCACAAAGTTGCGGTCATTTTTGGCGTATCAGAGCGCCGCTTTCGCACCCTTCGAACCCGATTTGCACCAGACGCCCCACCGGATGCATATGACGTTTTAGGGGTCGACCCCGGCAGTTCGCTAGACGATATTCGCCAAGCTTGGCGCCGCGCCGTGCGCGAAACCCATCCCGACCAGATGATGTCGCGCGGCGTTCCCGAAGAAGCCATCAACCTCGCCACCGCCAAACTGATCGCGATCAATCGCGCATGGGAAGAAATCTCGGCGGGTTCGAGTTAATGGCGCGCAGGCCTTGAAACTCCCACAAGGCTGCGCTTATGTCTGATTTCTAGCACCCTCGGCCCTAACACCTCCTGCGAAGGCGATCCCATGACATTTAACTTTCCGTTCACCTTGTCTGAAACTCTGCGCGACATGCGCGATAGCACCGGAGGAGACGACTTGGGGGATTTACCGGAATGGAACCTCAGCGACCTTTACCCCTCCACTGACGGGCCAGAAATACTGGCCGATCTGGAGTGGCTGAAAGACGAATGCGCGGCTTTTGCCAAGGATTACGAGGGTAATCTAGCGACGCTCAACGCAACTGAAATGCTGCGCGTCATCACCAGATATGAGCGTATTCAGAACATTTCTGGCCGGATCATGTCGTTTGCCGGTCTCAGCTATTATCAAAATACCACCGACGCGGATCGCGCGAAATTCATGTCCGACATGCAGGGCGCGATTACCGATATGTCAACGCCGTTGGTGTTTTTCTCGCTCGAAATGAACCGCATAGAGGATAGCGTGCTTGAGGGGCTGTTGGCGGCTAACAGCGATCTGGCCCGCTTTAAGCCTGTTCTTGATCGCATGCGGGCAATGAAGCCGTATCAATTATCCGACGAGTTGGAGAAATTTCTGCACGATCAATCGGTCGTCGGAGAGACCGCTTGGAACCGGCTGTTTGACGAAACCACGGCAGCACTTGAATTCAGTGTTGATGGCGACAAGTTGAACCTTGAAAGCACGCTTAATCTGCTGACCGATCACGACCGCGACCGGCGCGAAAAAGGCGCGCGAGCCGTGGCCGAGGTTTTTGGCAAACGCCTGCCGCTTTATGCGCGCATCACCAACACGCTGGCCAAGGAAAAAGAGATCGAGGATCGCTGGCGCACCCTGCCGACCCCGCAGGCCAGCCGTCATTTGGCCAATGACGTTGAACCCGAGGTGGTCGAAGCGCTGCGCAACGCCGTGGTCGCGGCCTACCCAAAGCTGTCGCACCGCTATTATGCGCTGAAAGCCAAGTGGTTGAGCCTTGAGCGGCTTGAAATCTGGGACCGAAACGCGCCGTTGCCGCAAGAGGATCAAAAGGTGGTGGACTGGACCCAAGCGCGCAAAACCGTGCTGGAGGCTTATGGCGCTTTTTCTCCCGAAATGGCCGAGATTGCAGCGCCGTTTTTTGACAAGGGCTGGATAGATGCCGCCACCAAACCCGGCAAGGCTCCGGGGGCGTTTGCCCACCCGACTGTAACCAATGTCCATCCCTATGTGATGCTAAACTACCTTGGAAAACCTCGTGATGTCATGACGTTAGCGCACGAGCTTGGCCATGGCGTCCATCAGGTTCTGGCGGCAGATCAAGGTGAGCTGCTGTCCTCAACCCCGCTGACACTCGCGGAAACTGCCAGCGTATTTGGCGAGATGCTAACCTTTCGCAAGCTTTTGTCTGAGGCCCCGGATCAGGCCTCGCGCAAGACACTTTTAGCGGGCAAGGTCGAGGATATGATCAACACCGTCGTGCGCCAAATCGCGTTTTACGACTTTGAATGCAAGCTTCATGCCGCAAGGGCCGAAGGCGAGCTTACTCCCGATCAGATCAACGCGCTCTGGATGTCGGTTCAGGGCGAAAGCCTTGGGCCGGTGTTTGATTTCATGGACGGGTACGAAACATTCTGGGCCTACATTCCCCATTTCATCCACTCGCCATTTTACGTTTATGCCTACGCGTTTGGCGACGGTTTGGTGAACGCGCTCTATGCAGTTTAC
>CAYPUW010000321.1:0-2822 GCA_964413925.1 uncultured Rhodobacter sp.
CGCGCTTGATCTCGGTCTTGGTGCGCTTCGCACCGGCGGTGCGGATGATCAGGCCGGCGCCTTTCGGGACGGTGATCTCGTTGGCGATTTCCTTGAGTTTCTTGCGGTCCGGCGCGTTGGTTATCTTGCGCGAAATGCCACCACCGCGCGCGGTGTTGGGCATCAAAACACAGTAGCGGCCAGCCAGCGAAAGATAGGTGGTCAGGGCCGCACCCTTGTTGCCACGCTCTTCTTTAACCACCTGAATAAGCAGGATCTGGCGGACTTTTATGACTTCTTGAATCTTATAGCGCCGGGGGCGGGGCTTGCGCCGGGGACGGATTTCTTCTTGCTCGTCCTCTTGGGCCACGGATTCGATCTCGGAGTTTTCGGAGGCGGCATCATCGGTCTCCTGCTCCGAGGTCTCGTCCTCGGCGTCATTTAACGTGCCGTCTTCTGCGCCATCTTCTGCGTGGTCCTCATCGGCAGCCTCGTCCTTGCGATCCTGCTCGGCTTCGGCTTCTTGATGCTCGGCCCATTCCTGATCTTGCGGGTCAGCGGCGGTTTCCTCGATCGCGGGCTGATCGCTGGGTTGCGCCTCAGCTTGGGTCGCACCCGACGCGAGAGGCTCGGCAAAGCCAATAATCGGCTCGTTATTGTCGCTGGTATCATCCGCATCAACCACATTCATGCCGTCGATCTCGGCAGCTTCGCTTACCGATTTATCGCCGTTGGCGGCAGCCTTTACGGCCCCGCGACCACGGGAACGACGGCGCGATTTGGTCTTGCTGCGCTTTTCGTCATCTTCGGCCTGCTGTTTGGCATAGGCGCGCTCTTCTTCAAGCAAAGCCTCACGATCCGCGACCGGGATCTGGTAATAGTCAGGGTGAACTTCGGAAAACGCCAGGAAACCATGGCGATTACCGCCATAATCAACAAAGGCAGCCTGCAACGAGGGTTCGACCCGAGTTACCTTGGCGAGATAGATATTGCCGGCAAGCTGGCGTTTATTAATGGATTCAAAATCGAATTCCTCAACCTTGTTTCCGTCGACCACCACAACGCGCGTTTCCTCGGCGTGGGTGGCATCGATAAGCATTTTCTTTGGCATTTTAACTCATGCAATCCCTGCACAGAGCGAAACCCGAAGGCTCGTAATCCGTCAAGGTATTGTTTCTTTTGGGCAATTTGCAACGCGTTCACGAGGACAACGACAGCTCTGGCTGCCTGAAACTCCATAAAATGACTGCTCACGCGTTTCATCGCGGTTTTTCTCCGACGCCAGAAATGGCGCCAATTCAACGGCCCGACGTTTTTTCAGTGTCGGGCGAACTTAATGGCCACATGGCCGGTCATTTTGCGCAGAGGCTATCTTTGGCACTTGCCTGTAGCATGACAAAACGACGAAACTGACGAACGGAATGAGAGCCTGATCTGGCTGTTCACACCACGGCGTAACTTAACGGCATTCTCGTGTGAATGACAATGGTGTTTTTCCGGCATTGCTGATGTATAGTGCTCCACAAGAAAATCAACACGCCACAGGGCAGTCAAAATTCAGGCAGGCGAACCGTGAGAATTATTTTGGTATGTGCGATGGCCGCGTTGCTTGTCGCGCCGAACTTTGTAAAATCGCAAGGATTACAAGCCCTTGCCCGACTTGATCTGACCCGTTCGTCGATCAATGGACGAAGCTCTGGCGATGTTGATATCAAGCTAAAATTGACTCAGGCAGTGCCGTTTCGTGTGTTCACACTTGGTAAACCTGCAAGACTTGTGCTCGATTTTCGTGAGGTAAATTTCAACGGAGTGAGTGTGAAAAAGTTAATTCACACCGATTTGATCACCAATATGCGTACCGGCCTGTTTCGGCCGGGATGGTCGCGGATGGTGCTGATGTTAAAGCGGCCGATGCAGGTTTTTGAGGCGGCGATGCAGACCGACGAGACTCAGGGGGATGCGCTGGTCCGTATTCGTTTGACCCCACAGAGTTCGGCGGAATTTGCAACCCAAGTTGGTCCGGGCAAAGCCGATACATGGGCATTGCCAAAGCCTGCCGTGATACCTTTGGCCAAGCATCGCCCTCTTGGTGGACGTAAAGTCGTTGTGGCACTTGATCCGGGGCATGGCGGGATTGATCCTGGGGCGATATATCAGCGCCAAAACGAAGCAGATTTGATGCTGACTTTGGCGAGAGAAGTGAAGGAAAATCTTGTTCTTACAGGGCGTTATGAGGTGAAGTTAACTCGAAAAGAAAACGTCTTCATGTCGCTGGAGGAGCGGGTTAGTCAAGCGCGACGTGATGGGGCCGATGTGTTTATCTCGCTTCACGCAGATGCGCTTGCCGAAGGGACCGCGACTGGAACCACGGTTTACACGCTGTCTAAAGTAGCCTCCAACAAGGCGGCCGCTGCGCTGGCTGCCAGCCACGAACGAAGTGACCTTCTCGCAGGGGTTGATTTGAGCGCACAAGATGACCTCATAGCGTCGGTTTTGATGGACATGGCGCGGGTGGAAACGACCCCGAGGTCGGAGAAACTGGCTGAAGCGATTGTCGTGGGAATCGCCGATTCGGTCGGAAAAATCCGCTCACGACCACGATTATCCGCCGGATTTTCGGTGTTGAAAGCACCTGATATCCCCTCTGTGTTGATCGAGTTTGGCTTTATGTCAAACCCAACAGATCTGCAAAACCTCTCTAATCCCAAATGGCGCGCGCAGGTGATCTCCGGGCTGACGAACGCGCTCGACAGCTGGAGTATTGATGACGCGGCACAGGCCAAGTTGCTGCGAAAGTGACGGCTCAATTCCGGGCGCTTGAACCTTACTGTAGACCTCTAGGT
>CAYPUW010000322.1:0-2822 GCA_964413925.1 uncultured Rhodobacter sp.
GAACCCCCACGCCTCGCGGCGCCAGAACCTAAATCTGGTGCGTCTACCAATTCCGCCACACCCGCGCAAACCGACAAGGCAGCCCAAAAGGCCGCCTCAAATTCCGCGCTGTTCTAGCAGAGGTTTTCAAGCGGCGCGAGGGGAAAATGACCTTCACCGCCTTGCGAAATTAAGCCGCCAGTTTACGCGCCCCACTAACGCAAATCCCCGCATCTCGACCATCAAACTTCATCAACCGCCTAATATTTAATCTATAGGTCGAAACCCGCACAAATTTCCAGCACTTCGCTCAGCAAACGCCCCTGCACGCAGCCACAGAATTGCCTCGCGCGATCAAAGGTGATTAGAGCGCTCAATAAGGAGCTATTGCTCAACCGAAAAAGGAATCACCTGATGAAGAAGATCGAAGCAATCATCAAACCCTTCAAGCTTGATGAAGTGAAAGAGGCTTTACAGGATGTGGGCATTCAGGGCCTCAGTGTGATTGAGGTCAAGGGATTTGGCCGGCAAAAAGGCCATACCGAGCTTTATCGCGGGGCCGAATATGTGGTCGATTTCCTGCCCAAGGTAAAAATCGAGGTGGTCCTCGCCGACGATCAGGTTGACGGTGCCATCGAGGCAATCGTCAGCGCTGCCAAGACCGAAAAAATTGGTGACGGCAAGATTTTTGTCACCACAGTCGAGCAAGCCATTCGCATTCGCACCGGTGAAAGCGGTGATGAAGCACTTTAAGAACACCACCTAACACCCTAAACTCAAAGGATAAACCATGAGCGATATAAGTACCGTTCTCAAGACGATCGAAGACGAAGATATCGCCTATGTCGATATTCGCTTCACCGACCCGCGCGGCAAGCTGCAACATGTTACCGTGGTTGCCGATCAGGTTGACGAGGATTTTCTGGAGGAGGGCTTCATGTTTGACGGCTCGTCCATTGCCGGCTGGAAATCAATTGATCAGTCCGACATGAAGCTGATGCCCGATTGCGCCAGCATCTATGTTGACCCGTTTTACGCCGAAAAAACCCTCTGCGTTCACTGTTCGGTACATGAGCCTGACACGGGCGAGCATTATGACCGTGACCCGCGCGGCACCGCCGAAAAAGCCGAGGCTTATCTGATTTCCTCGGGCATTGGCGATGTGGCCTATTTCGGCCCCGAAGCCGAGTTTTTTCTGTTTGATGACGTGCGTTATTCCAACACAATCAACAAGGTATCTTACGAAGTTGATGCGGTTGACGCCTCTTGGAATACCGACGCGGAATACGAAATGGGCAATTCCGGCCATCGCCCCGGCGTTAAAGGTGGCTATTTTCCGGTCAATCCCACAGATTCCAGTCAGGATTTGCGCAGCGAAATGCTTTCGACCATGAAGTCGATCGGCATGAAAGTTGACAAGCATCACCACGAGGTGGCTTCTTGCCAGCACGAGCTTGGCCTGATCTTTGGCTCGCTGACCAAACAAGCGGACGAGCTTCAGAAATACAAATATATCATCCACAACGTGGCCCATGCCTACGGCAAGTCCGCCACCTTCATGCCCAAGCCGGTCGCTGGGGATAACGGCACCGGCATGCATGTAAACATGTCGGTATGGAAAGACGGCAAGCCCTTGTTTGCAGGCGATAAATATGCCGACCTGTCGCAAGATGCGCTTTATTTCATTGGCGGCATTCTCAAACATGCCAAGTCGTTGAACGCCTTCACCAACCCCGCGACCAACAGTTATAAACGCCTCATTCCCGGCTTTGAAGCGCCAGTTCTGCGCGCCTATTCCGCGCGCAACCGTTCGGGTTGCGTGCGTATTCCATGGGCCGAAAGCCCCAAGGCCAAACGGGTCGAGGCGCGCTTCCCCGACCCTGCGGCCAATCCGTACCTGTGCTTTTCGGCGCTGTTGATGGCGGGCCTTGATGGCATCAACAACAAGATCGACCCAGGCGAGGCCTCCGACAAGGACCTTTACGATTTGCCACCAGAAGAGCTGGCCGACATCCCGACCGTCTGCGCCTCGCTTCGCGAAGCACTGGATACGCTGGAGGCCGATCACGACTATTTGCTGGTGGGCGATGTGTTTACCAAAAGCCAGATTGAAGGCTATATTGCTCTGAAATGGGAGGAGGTCTTTGCCTACGAGCATACCCCCCATCCGGTCGAATTTCAGATGTATTACAGCTGTTAATTGTCATTCTATCCCCCGATAAAGCGTGGTTTTGTCGGGGGATAACACGAACGACGTTGCCAATCGACTTTTTAATATCAATAACTTAGATCAAATTGTCGGGATTCCCCTCCCCCAACACCGCCACCCCATAACCTTCCGTTAACAATTTCGACATAGCCTGATGACAGGTTTTCTAAGAGGTGGCCAAATGTCGAATGCACTGGCGGAATTCGGGACGGAATTCGAGGCAGAATTCGGGTCTGACGATCTGGCGCTACCAATTCAGTCGGGACTCGCGGATCAAGGTACTGACGTGCTCGAACGCGCGATCGCCGACACCCATAATTCTGTGGGCCAACCGCGTCTTGGTCTCCCGTCGAGGCTGCGCCGCGACCAAAAGGCCGCCATTATCGTGCGGCTGATGCATATGGACATGGGTGAACTGTCTCTGACAGATCTTGAGACCAGAAATATGGTGCAGTTGGTGCGGGCAACCGCTGACTTGTCCTTTGTGGACGAGGCCACCACCTTATCGGTTATCGACGATTTCTTGGCCGAAATCGGTAGCAATGCCCTTTATTTTCGCCCCGGCCTTGATAGCGCGATCGGCGCCCTTCAAGATCATCTCAGCGAAGACGCCTCCGCCGTGCTCGCCTCCAAC
>CAYPUW010000323.1:0-2798 GCA_964413925.1 uncultured Rhodobacter sp.
TGATTTTAGCGCCGTATCATCAAGGCGCAAAACGACTTCACCGGCCTTCACCTCTTGCCCTTCGACCACGAAAATCTTGCCCACAACCCCACCATCCGGGTGCTGAACAACCTGCCGGTTTTGCTGAACTTCAATTCGGCCCGGAGCGACAACCGCACCTGAAATCGTGGTCATCACGCTCCACGCCCCGAACCCGCCAAGCAGCAAAATAATCGCGCCATAGCCGACAATCATCGGCATCCTCGCCGTGAAACGATATATCTTTGGGGCTTTTGCGCCGGGCGAATCGCCATTCGACGAGGGAGTATTTGCAGTCATTTCTGCCGCCCCGGCCCAGCGGCCTTGTTGATTTGCGCGTGGTTTTGCACCTGAGATTTCAGCACCTCGTCGCGCGGACCAAACGCCTTTCGCGTCCCGTCCTCAATCACCAAAAGCAGATCGCATTCGGCAATGGCGGCAGGGCGGTGGGCCATGATAATAACGGATTTCCCCTCGGCCTTAGTCTGGCGTATCGCCTTATTTAGCGCCTCCGAGCCAACCGCATCAAGGTTCGAGTTCGGCTCGTCCAGCACCAGAAAAACCGGATCACTATACATCGCACGCGCCAGCCCGATTCGCTGCATCTGCCCTCCCGACAGCCGCCCTCCGTGAGGCGTAACATGGGTGTCATAGCCCTGCGGCATACGCAAAATCATCTCATGCGCCCCGGCTTTTTGGGCCGCCTTAACCACCAGTTCGGGGTCAGGTTCGGTTGCCATTCGCGCAATATTTTCGCTGATCGTGCCCTCAAACAGCGTCACCCGTTGCGGCAAATAGCCGATATGCTGGCCCAAAACATCCGGGTCATACTGATCAGTCGCCGCCCCATCAAGACGGATTTTACCGCCCGCCACGGGCCAAACGCCAGTGATCGCGCGCGCCAGCGTCGACTTGCCCGCACCACTTTGACCGATAACCCCCATCGCCATCCCCGGCCCGATCCTAAACGACATCATTCTAAGCGAGGCTTGCTTTTCCCCCGGAGGAATAACCGTTAGCTGTTGCGCTTCAAGGATCGCTCTGGGCACAGGCAGCGGAGTACGAACCGGCTCAAGCGGGGCGAATTTCAGCAACTTATCCAACCGTTTCCAGCCAAACTGCGCGCGCTGCACCAAAGGCCACTGCCCGATCGCCTGTTCAACCGGCGAGAGGGCGCGCCCCAGCAAAATAGAGCCGGCAATCATCGCACCCGCCGTCATTTGCCCCTGCAACACCAGATAAGCCCCAAGCCCGAGCATGGCCGATTGCAAAAATAGGCGCATGGTCTTGGTAAGGCTGGAGAAACTGCCAGTACGATCACTTGACGAGATGGTGCGCGCCAGCGATTTCTGGCGCAGCGAAAGCCAGCGCCTATAGGCCGCACCGCGCATGCCAAGGCTCTGAACCAGTTCGGCCTCATTGCGGATACTGTCGGCGAACAGATCGGCCTGCGATGTCGCCAGATTGGCCTCGCTCACGATCCGTTTGGTGGTCCACTGATTGAGAAATGTCATGAAAATCAACAGCCCGCCGCCGCCAACCGCCAAATAACCAAGCCACGGGTGGAACAAAAAAATCGCCAGCAAAAACACCGGTGTCCACGGCACATCGAACACCGCCAACAAGGCAGGTGAAGACAACAACCGCTGCACCGCCTCCAGATCGCGCAGCCCGGTATTTGGGCCAAGCTCGCCCGAGGCCAACCCCGCCTGTCGCAGCACCGCCCCAAACACGCGCTGATCAAGCAACGTCTGAAACCTTGCCCCCGCACGCGCAAGAATTCGCCCGCGTGCATAATCCAGCAATCCCATCATCAGGTAGAGAAACGTGACCAATAACGACAGCGCCAGGAGGGTTTCCACAGACCGGCTGCCCAAAACACGGTCATAAACCTGCAACATGAACAGTGGCCCTGTCAGCATCAACGCGTTGACAAAAAAGCTGAAAATAAACGTGCTTGTGAACAAGCCGCCGCTTTTTCGCAACGCTTTTCGAAGTTCTGCGCGGCCCTGTTCACGGTTCATAATTGGCCTCAAACCCCTGAATTTCCATAATAATACCCAAGCAGTACAGAAACGGTCAACTTTGTCAAAGTGCCAAAACCCACACTTACAAAATATTGCGCCCGCGTGACTTGCACGCGGTTTCATTCTGGCTTTCAATTGGTTAAGGAATTGTTGTTCAAATTCGGATTTATAGGAAAGAATACTTTGCAAGGAAGAACTGCCATGCGCGGCCCCAATCGTTTGATGCTTTTGTTGCTTGCCGCAACCCTTGGAGTCGCGGCCTGTACACCTGCCCGGGTCACCAAAAACATTAACGATCCGTTTGAGCTGGATAATCGCAAAACCCACGAGGCCAACAAGCGGCTGGATCGCACGATTTTGAAGCCCGTGTCCCATCTTTACGGCAAGGCCACGGCCGGTCCTGTGTCCGATGGTATCGGCAATTTCTCCTCAAATCTGGCGCTGCCGGGCATGGTTGTGAACGATCTTTTGCAACTAAACCTGCCCGATGCCACCTCCAACACCTTTCGCTTCGCGCTGAACACGACATTCGGGCTTGGCGGATTGTTTGATGTTGCTGGTAAAAATAAAATACCCGAAAAATCCACCGATTTTGGCGAAACGCTCTATACTTGGGGCGTGCCCGAGGGCCGCTATCTGGAGCTTCCCTTCATAGGGCCAAGCACCGAGCGGGCGACAGCAGGCATGGTAATTGACACCTTCCTTGACCCGGTAAACCGGCTGGTTCCAGCACCGCAAAAATATGTAGCCACG
>CAYPUW010000324.1:0-2797 GCA_964413925.1 uncultured Rhodobacter sp.
CAATAAATCCGCCCTCCTTGTCCAGCCTGACCGCAAAGCCCAGCCCCGCCTCAATCGGGTTGTCGATGTTGTCCACATCAACGCCAAAGTCGCGGTAGCCCTTTTCCAGCCGAAGTGAACTTAGCGTTTGCATTCCGGCATGGCGCAGGCCGAATTCGTGCCCAGCTGCGACCAGCTGGTCGTAGACCTGTACTGCGTGTATGGTCGGAACATGCAGTTCCCAGCCAAGCTCGCCCACATAAGTTACCCGTATCGCCAGCACATTGGCATAGCCGATGTCGATTTCGCGCGCAGACATGAACGCAAATGCGGCGTCACTCATGTCGGCGAATGTCACCTTTTCCATCAGGTCACGCGATTTCGGGCCGTGAATGTTAATCTGGGTCGTGGCCGAGGTTGCGTCAAACACTGTCACGAACTCATCCGGCGCGATGTTGCGTTGCAGGCGCATTTCAACATGGCCATGGGCATTTTCTCCAACCACCACCAGAAATTTGTCGTGGCCGAGGCGGGTGACGGTAAGGTCAGCCTCAAACCCTCCCTGCGCGTTCACCCATGCGGTATAGACGATGGTGCCGCACAGAACATTGATCTGGTTGCAGCTAAGACGATTGAGAAATGTGCAGGCATCGCGCCCCTGCACGATGAATTTCGACATCGACGACATATCCATCAGGATCACCCCCTCGCGCGCAGCCTTATGTTCGGCAGCGTGCCAGTCCCACCAGTTTTGACGAAACCAGCTGTATTTCCCGACCTCGGCCTGCTCGGGGGTGGGGGCAAACCAGTCGGCCATCTCCCAGCCGTAACCTTCGGTGAAAAACGCACCCGCCGCGACCAGACGGTCATGAAGGACCGAACGTTTGACATTGCGCGCGGTTTCTGGCGCATCATTGTGGAAGTGTTGTCCGAACAAACGGCCCAGCAATTCCGGCGTGCGGTCGCGGCGAAAGGCGGGCGTATTTTCGCTTTTGCTAAAACGGTTGACGTTGATGCCCGTTACATCAACCGGTGCCACCCCGTCAACGATCCAATGGGCCAGCACCATGCCCGTCCCCGCGCCATTCAATATCCCCAGCGAATTCAGGCCGGCCGCGACGTAGCAGTTTCTTAGTTCCGGTGTTTCGCCCACCAGAGGGGCAAGGTCCGGCGTAAAACTTTCAGGCCCGCAAAAGAATTTTCGCACGCCCGTATCAAGTGTCGAGGGTACCCGGCTGTAGGCCTTTTCCAGATGCGGCATCATCCGGTCCCAATCAGGTTCAATCTCGCCAAAGCAGAAATCGCCGGGGATATGGTCGAGGTTCCACGGGGCGGCAACGGGTTCAAACAGGCCCAGCATCAGACCACCTACTTCCTCGCGGAAGTATGCATAGGTCGAGGGGTCTTCCAGAACCGGCAAATCGCGTGGTAATCCGGCGATGTTTTCGGTGATCAGATAGTAATGCTCGGCGGCCTGAAGCGGCAGGTTGATGCCCGCCGTGGCCCCCAGCTGGCGCGACCACATTCCGCCGCAGATGACCACGTTTTCAGCTGTGATCGCCTCGCCCGTTGACAGGCGCACGCCGGTTGCGGTGCGGTTCTTGGTAATAATTTTGGTGACAGTCGCGCCCTCAAAAAACCGCGCGCCCCCCATGCGCGCGCCTTTGGCCACCGACATTGTCACGTCAACCGGATTGGCGCGGCCATCCTCGGGGATGTAAAAGGCCGACGCGACATCGCTGAGATCGCCAACGGGAAAGAGGGCTTGGGCCTCGTTGGGCGAGATTTCGTTAATCTCGATCCCGTGACGGCGCATAAACGGGCAAAGCCTGCGCATCTCGTGTGTGCGTTCGTCATTCGTGGCAATTTGCAAATAGCCAACATCCCTGAAGCCCGTGGAAATGCCGGTTTCCTTTTCAAGGCGCGCATAAAGATCACGCCCGTGGGTGTAAATTTCGCATTCTGACTCACTTTTGAGCAACCCCGCCACGATCAACCCCGCCGCGTGCCAAGTGGTCCCCGAGGTCAGTTTACCCTGCTCCAGCACCACCACATCCCCATGCCCCAGCTTGGTCAGCTGATAAGCCGTGTTGCAGCCAATCGAGCCGCCGCCGATAATCACCGTTTCGGCATGGGTTGGAATTTGCGTATTCATGAAAGTGGTGTCCTTTTTCACGGCCTTTGGCGGGGGCGCGGCAATTCTTGTTGACGTCATGTCGGTAAACGGTATGGCCTGAGCGTACGATCGGACCGTTCCACCAGCTGTATATCGCCCATATTCTTGCCGCCTCCACACGATTTCATTTAATCTTGACATAAAAAAGGTTTTGGAACAATATCAATGAATGAACATTCATTTAGTGAAATAAGACAATCCAAACTTTGCCGCCAGAACGCGCGGGTCAACAATCCCCGTGCCAGACGGGCATCGGTGTCTTGAAATTCCAAGGGAGGAAACTGGAATGGACGTTGTAGATCAATTGCACGCTGTAAAGGCTGGCAAGCTCAGTCGCCGAGCATTTACCAAATCTTTGGCGGCGGTGGGGGTTGGTATCGTTACTGTGCCGCTGGCCTCCAAACTGGCGAGTGCTGCGGCATCCGATCAGGCGACTTATTTCACCTGGGGCGGCTATGACACGCCGAAAATATTTACCTCATATATCAAAAAATACGGCGAGCCACCCAATTTTGCGACCTTTGGTGGCTCTGAGGAGGCGCTGACAAAACTGCGCGCCGGGTTCCGGGTGGATGTATCCCATCCCTGCAATGCGGATTTGCCGGAATGGATAAGAACCGGCCTTTTCACCACCATGGACAC
>CAYPUW010000325.1:0-2796 GCA_964413925.1 uncultured Rhodobacter sp.
GGAAAACGCAGGCGCGATCATGGCGAGGTTTTTCTTGCCTGCGCGCGCGAGCCTTGCGACCTCGTCAACGGTCGCCGGTTTCAGCCATTCCTCAGGGCCAAATTTCGATTGAAAGCTGGTGATCAGTTGCCCGTCAGGCCAACCAAGCCGCGCCGCCAACAATCGCGCGGTTTTGGTGCATTGGCAAAAATAGGGATCACCCTCGGCCAAATACCGCTCCGGCATGCCGTGAAAAGAGGCCACCAGCGCATCAGGGCGGGTTTTGAGGTCTTCATAAGCGACCTCAACCGACTGGGCCAGCGCCTTGATATAAAGGTCGTGATCATAATATGCGGGCACGGTTCGCACGGCAGGTTGCCATTTCGCCGCCGCCAGAACCGCGAAGAACTGGTCGTTGGCAGTGGCGGTACTGGCCCCGGCATATTGGGGATAAAGCGGGAAGAAAACTATCCGGTCACAGCCAGCGGCAAGCATTTGGTCCACCTTGCTTTTCGTGCTCGGATTGCCATAACGCATACAAAAATCGACCATAACCTTGTCGCCAAAAGACACGGCCAGCGCCTCGGCCAGTTTCTCGCTTTGCGCGCGCGTGGTGGTCAGCAACGGACCTTCATCGCGCCCCTCATTCCAGACCGACTTATAGGCAGCCCCGGACGAAAACGGTCGCTTGGTCAGGATGACCAGTTGCAACAGCGGCTGCCATTTCCAACGCGGATAATCAATCACCCGCTGGTCGGATAAAAACTCGTTCAGATAGCGGCGCATGGACCAGTAATCCGTGCCGTCAGGTGTGCCGAGATTGGCGATCAAGACCCCGATTTTACCGGTGTTGATTTGCGGATGATCGGAGGGTTTATGGTTTGGTCCAGTCATCTGTCCGCTGTGATCCCTGCTCAATAGTAATGCCTGTCTGCCCATACTAATACGCTTTGCGATCAATTTGAATCGCAAAGCGTACTGATTTCAGACAGGCAGTTAGAGCCGTTAACTATTTCGCAACAGGATCGAGTCCATCAGCAGTTGCCGGGTGTTCTCGGCGGTCAGCACGACAGGATTACCGCCACAGCTCGGATCTTTAAGCGCACCGTCTACCAGTTCCTCAATCTTATCCGTGCCGATGCCCATATCGCCAAGCGTATCGGGAACCGACAACTGGCGGCGCAAGTCCAGCACATAGTCGAAAAAGCCGTCAAACCCGCCTTTGATGCCCAGATAATTAGCCGCCTCACCAATGCGAACTTCGATCTCGGAGCGGTTTAGCTTCAACACTGGCGGCATCACCACCGCGTTGGTCATACCGTGATGGGTGCCATAAACCGCGCCAATCGGGTGGCTGATCGCGTGAATTGCGCCAAGGCCTTTTTGAAACGCGGTCGCGCCCATCATCGCTGCTGACATCATGTGCGCGCGGGCCTCAATGTCCCCGCCGTCGCTATAAGCGCGCGGCAGATACTCTTTGACCAAGCGCATCCCTTCAAGCGCGATGCCTTGGCTCATCGGGTGGTAATGGGGCGACGAGAACGCCTCCAGACAATGGGCGAACGCGTCCATGCCGGTGCCTGCGGTGATGATCTTGGGCATCCCGACCGTCAGTTCAGGATCACAAATCACCACGCTTGGCAGCACCTTAGGGTGGAAAATGATCTTTTTCACATGGGTTTCACTGTTGGTAATGACACTGGCGCGCCCAACCTCGGAGCCAGTCCCCGCCGTGGTTGGCACCGCGATAATCGGCGCAATGGCGTCCGCATCGGCGCGGCTCCACCAATCGTCAACATCCTCAAAATCCCACAAGGGCCGCGTTTGATGGGCCATAAACGCGACCATCTTGCCAAGGTCCAGCCCAGATCCGCCGCCAAACGCAATCACGCCGTCATGGCCCCCGTCACGATAAGCCTTGACCCCATCCGCCAAGTTCCGCTCGTTTGGGTTGGGGTCAACCTCGCTAAACATCGCGCGGCCAAGGCCAGCAGCGTCCAGCAAATCGAGCGTGGCAGCGGTGATCGGCAACGACGCCAAGCCTTTATCCGTCACCAACAACGGTTTTTTGATGCTGACCTGCGCACAGGCATCAACGATTTCGGCAATACGTCCGGCACCGAATTTTATCGCGGTGGGATAGGACCAGTTTCCAACGAGTTTCATGTTCTTAGACTTTCTTGAGGTGGTAAGATTTAGGCCGGGTGAGGTTTTGATAGCCGATGACCGACAAAGCCCCGCCGCGTCCGGTATTTTTACAGCCGGTCCAGCACAGGCCCGGATCGAGGTAATCGGCGCGGTTCATAAACACCGTGCCGGTCTCGATCTCGGCACCAATTTTGGCCGCGCGCGCAACATCCTTGGTCCAAAGCGAGGCGGTCAGGCCGAACTCGCTGTCATTCATCAACTCAATCGCCTGCGCATCGCTGGTAACTTTCATGATGCCGACAACAGGGCCAAAGCTCTCGTCGCGCATCACGCGCATGGTATGGTCAACCTCGGTCAGGATTTGCGGGCTGAGATACGCGCCACCATCATCCTCGCGGCATGTCTCAATATGCGCGGTCGCCCCGGCGGCAAGCGCCTCGCTCGTCTGCGCACGCACCTCGTCAGCAAAACGCACATGCGCCATCGGGCCAAGCGTGGTTTCAGGGTCCAGCGGATTGCCAAGCTTATAGCCCTTCACAATCGCCACCGCCTTAGCGACGAAATCGTCATAAACCCGCGCGTCCACATAAATCCGCTCGATCCCGCAACAGCATTGGCCGGAATTGAACATCGCCCCGTCGATCAGGGTTTCGACCGCCGCATCAACAT
>CAYPUW010000326.1:0-2796 GCA_964413925.1 uncultured Rhodobacter sp.
AAAATACCACCCGGTTTGCCGCCGGTTTGCCCGCGAATAATGCCCTGCTTTGGGGCGCGCGCGGCATGGGCAAATCCTCGCTAGTCAAAGCCGTCCACGCCGAAGTTCTGGCCGCGCAAGCAGGGCTGAAACTGGTCGAGGTACAACGCGAAGACCTGCCGAGCATCGGTCGATTGTTGAACCTGCTGCGCGCATCAGACGCGAGATTTCTGCTGTTTTGCGATGATTTGTCGTTTGGACATGACGACAGCCATTACAAATCGCTTAAGGCGGTGCTGGATGGGGGAATCGAAGGGCGTCCCGAGAATGTGATCTTTTACGCAACCTCAAATCGACGCCATTTAATGCCGCGCGACATGATCGAAAACGAGCGTTCAAGCGCCATTAACCCAAGCGAAGCGGTGGAGGAGAAGGTCTCTCTTTCCGACAGATTCGGGCTATGGCTCGGGTTTCATCCCTGCGATCAGGACCAGTATCTGGCGATGATCCGGCGCTATTGCGACGCTTATGGCATTTCCATTAGCGCCGAGGATTTACTCGCCGAGGCGATAGAATGGCAGCAAACACGCGGCGCGCGCTCCGGTCGGGTCGCTTGGCAATATTTCGTCGATTTAGCCGGCAGGCGAGGGGTCTCGTTGCGTGTCGGGCAGCCCTGACGGTTGGCTAGCCTGACCCTAGATAGTCCCGATACCAAATTTCTTTGACAAATAAAGGTGTTCAACTTGACAGCTTCCAAGCTCGACCACATCAAAGTCGATGCCCGATACGGCCGCTATGACCTCGCGGCAAACCATCTCTTTGTTGGGCAAGCTCGAAATCACCGCACGGTAGCGCCCCTTGAACCCAAACCGCGCCAGTGCAGTCGCAATCTCTATGGTATCAACTCTCGCAGCGATCAACGGTGTTAGAACCAGCTTGGGTCCAAGAGCCGAAAAGCTCGCCTTTTCCAAAGCGTAAAACCGCGACAGCGACAAATATATCGCCTGACACGGTTCTTCGGAAAATCCAAACAGGCTGGTAGGGCCGTCAAACCCAACCATTAGTGTCTGCCCTGCCTGTTGGGGCCAAATATCGTCAAATCTCGTTTGGCGGGCATTGTTGCCTCGAACGCGGTCCGCGCTGCCAAAATCGTGGTTAATTATCATCTGCATCGCCTCTGGGGGTCTAATTGGGAAATGGCACTACAAAAACAGACACGCACTTGAACACAATTTAACACACAAAAACTCGCCACGGGTTGTACCCATACGCTGACGGGTACACTTAAAGCATAGGAAATCGAAATCCGAGTTGTAAACCAAAAAGGTAAACATTTTCTTCATCGTGGTTAATTTTATGTTCAGTCGGCAATTATGGTACAGAACCGCTTCGCAGATATATTGAGGATGAGTGCCGAGGGGTATTGGATTGACGGGAGAGGTGGCCTAGCGATTCGAAATCGTAATCGCATAATATATATTATGTTAATTATAGATTACCATTTCTTATCAACATGATGCAATATCTAGACAATGTTATACTCAAAGAATGGCTTGGCCTTAGCAACGCGTTCAAATGACAAATCACCCAGATCTAGGCTGCGGAATTGATCAAAGCAGATCAGTTCGCAGATCGCGCGCCCGACTGCGGGAGCTTGTTGTAAGCCGTGACCGGAAAACCCGTTGGCAAGGATCATGTTGGAGATCAACGGATGACGCCCAATGATCGCGTTTTGATCGAGCGTGTTATAGGCGTAATGGCCCGCCCACATCCGACGAAGCTTGATCGCCTCAAATTGCTTTGAGCGCGCGGCCAGCCTCGGCCATATGATGTCGTCAAATTCCTGATGGCGCGGCAGAAAATCATCGTGATCAACCGCCGGATCATCCAAAGGATGCGTGGCACATATCCACATCTTGCCTTCCGGGCGAAAATAGACCCCGCTGTGATCCACCACCAGCGGCATATCTACGGGCGGCGGAGTTTGGGCTTGGAACAAAAAAGTCGTGCGTTTTCTGGCCTCTACAGGCAAGTCAATATCGGCCATTCGGGCAATATGGCCCGCTTGAGGCCCAGCGGCGTTGACAAAATCAACACCTGAGACTTCTTCGCCCGACGCCAGATGTGCGGTGCAAACCCGGTTCTGCGCCAGCGACAGCGCGACGACGGAGTCCTGCAAATAGGTAACTCCGGCGCGTTTGGCGAGCGTGCGAAACCCGTTAAGAAGGCCCATATTGTCAAACCACCCCTCCCCGCGCGGTCCCCACGCGCCAAGGCAGGTATCGTCAAGGTGCAGCATAGGAAACTTTCGGCCAAGTTCGGCGCGGGTTAGCAACTCGGTTTCAGCCCCCGCCTCCCGCTGAGTTGCAGCGTTCCGCGTTAGAATTTCGCTTTGCTCGCGGGTCTCGGCGAGGAAAAGATATCCGTTTTGATTAAAGCTCAAACCGGCAATATCCGGGTCAGCAGCATGCTGCAGGTCAAAGTCTTGAATGAACTCACTGCCAAACTTGGACATCAGCACATTTATGCGATTTGAGAACTGCATGCGGATGGAGGCCGCAGACAGCGCGGTCGAGGCTGTGGCATAGCTAGGGTCCTTTTCAATCACCAAAATTCGGCCATCAAACGCCGTCATCTGCGACAGAAAATAGGCAATTGCGCTGCCGATAATCGCACCACCAATTATGACCACATCATAGTTCTGGGTCTTTTTCACCGAAAATCTCTCTTTAATCTCTTACCTACCTCAATTGTGGATAACTTGTAAATTATCTCATTAGTATAATAATTACGTCATAATCATAGGTATTTATTACT
>CAYPUW010000327.1:0-2781 GCA_964413925.1 uncultured Rhodobacter sp.
GTGGCAAAGTCTTCGGCCAAGGTTTTCACATCGTCCAAGCCCAGATTGCTGACCGAAGTCATTTTTTTCAAGTCTTCTTTCAACTCGGATACGCCGGTTTCCTTGGCCGCATCTTCCATAGAGCGCTGAAACTCGCGCCCCATAGAGCGCGCTTTGGCGGTAATCTTGCCCAGTTGCCGAAACATGCCCGGCAAATCTTTTGGCCCAACGACAATCAGCGCGACAACGCCAATCAGCAACAGCTCAGTCCAGCCTAAATCAAACATTCGCGTGCGACCCTTTAAGGCAGAGCGTTCAGGATTTTTCTTTTTCGGTCTCGGGCGTTACGTCAACGGCCTCTTCGGCGGCGGCGGCCTCAATCTCGGCTTTGCCTTCGGTGACACCTTTTTTGAACGAGGTGATCCCCTTGCCCACTTCACCCATCAGCGACGAGATCTTGCCGCGCCCGAAAAGCACCAGCACCACGACCGCAATCAGCAAAATTCCCGGCAATCCAATATTGTTCAGCATGTCATATGTCTCCCTTGATGGCGGCAAGCGCGCGTGATGCGGCGAGCGCAGCTTTCATGTTCTGCCAGACATTTATGTTTTTTCGACGGAAGATCAAAGCCCCAAATGCCGCATTATTACAGTTTAATCCTCTTTTTTAATAGTTTCAGGCCGACGGCATGGCGGTTTCAACCAATGTGGCCCAGTAAGAACAGCCTGCGGGGATGGCTTCGTCGTCAAAATTATATTCGGGATGATGGCACATAGGCGTGTCGCCATTGCCGACCAGAATATAGGCACCGGGGCGTTCCTCCAACATATAGGAGAAATCCTCCGCCCCCATGATTTGCGGCGCATCATCAATCACACAGGCCTTGCCCGCGACTTTTTCGGCCACCTTGACGGCAAAAGCGGTTTCGGCCTCGCTGTTGACCATGACGGGATAGCCGCGCTCATATTTTACATTCGCCGATGCCCCGAGCGCCTCTGCGATATTAACCGCAACCCGGCTGATCGCCGCCTCGGCCATGTCCTGAACATCCTTATCCATCGTGCGCACCGTGCCGCGCAACTGAACGTGTTGCGGGATCACATTATAGGCGTCGCTTTCGGTGCGAAACGAGGTGATCGAGATCACCAGCGCTTTCAGCGGGTCGGCATTGCGCGCGACCACCGACTGCATGGCAACCACGATTTGCGCGCCAACCAGCGTCGTGTCCACGGCCTCATGCGGTTTGGCGGCGTGCCCGCCCTTGCCCACAAGATCAATGGTGAACTGATCGGCGGCGGCAAAAAACGCGCCGGGGCGGATGGCAAACTCGCCAACAGCAAAGCCCGGCATATTGTGCATACCGTAAACCTGTTGAATGCCAAACTCCTCCATCATGCCGTCAGCGCACATCTCGCGCCCACCGCCGCCGCCCTCTTCGGCGGGCTGGAAAATCATCACGGCGGTGCCGTCGAAATTGCGGGTCTCCGCCAAGTATTTGGCGGCACCAAGCAGCATCGCCGTATGCCCGTCATGGCCGCAAGCGTGCATTTTGCCTTCGGTTTTGGATTTATACTCAAGGTCGGTTGCCTCGAAAATCGGCAGCGCGTCCATGTCGGCGCGCAGGCCAATCACCCTGCCTGAATGGTTGGTTTTGCCTTTGATCACGGCCACAACGCCAGTGCGCCCGATGCCGCCCTTGACCTGATCACAGCCAAATTCGGTCAGCTTATCCGTAACGATCGCCGTGGTCCGCTCAGTGTCAAACAGCAACTCGGGATGCTCATGCAAATCGCGTCGCCACGCGGTGATTTCGGGGTGAAGATCGGCAAAACGGTTGATATGAGGCATGGTTTACTCCTGTGCAAGATGGTCAATCAGGCGGTCGATAAAGGCTTCGCCCGCGTTGAATTGATCAATGGATATGAATTCATTGGGTTGATGGGCTTGCTCGATACTGCCGGGACCACAGATAATCGCGCTATAGCCGCCTTGCTGGAATTGCCCAGCCTCAGTGCCATAAGAGACCACATGTTGGCCATTATCGCCGGTGAGTTTGCGCACCAAAGCCTCGGCCACACCGTTTTGTTCAGGCTGCAATCCCGGCACGTCATACTCGGTTTCAAGGGTAATTTTGCAACCGGGATGAACCGCCTGCATTGCCGATTCGACCTTGGCGACCTCAACGCGATAAGCCGCCTCCCAATCGGCCGCCTGCTCGGTGGGAATACAGCGAAACCCCATGGTAAAGCGACAATCCTTGGCGGTGATATTATTGGCCGTGCCACCACTGATCTTGCCCACATGCACATTGGTCCAAGGCGGAACAAAGGCCGAAGGAGGCCCGTTTGCCGCCCTTGCCGCGTTCTGCTCGTTCATACGATTGGCCCATTCAATCAGCCGCGCCGCCTCGTGAATGGCGCTGACGCCGGTATGTTGCAGCGATGAATGCACCTCAAAGCCCTGAATATGGGTGGCGATCCCCAAGCCGCCTTTATGGCCCGAAACCGCCTGCATCATCGAGGGTTCGCCAATGATGGCGGCGGCAGCGCGGGGCATCAGGCGGGCCATCTCGTCAATCATCGAGGGCGCGCCGAGGCAACCGATCTCCTCGTCATACGAGAGCGCGATTTGTAGCGGACGCTTGAGACCACGCGCCAGCGCCTTGGGAACGGCAGTCAGGGCCAGCGCATCAAACCCTTTCATGTCGCAAGTGCCGCGACCATATAATTTGCCGTTCTTTTCAACCACTTTGAACGGATCGCTGTTCCAATCCTGCCCCTCGATGGGCACAACATCGGTGT
>CAYPUW010000328.1:0-2778 GCA_964413925.1 uncultured Rhodobacter sp.
ACGAGCCTCTGACAATGAGGTTGGTTTCGATATGAATGGCATGCGGGGTCGGTTTGCCCGCCAGTGTCATAAGCAATTTTTCAGCCACACGGGCACCCATCTGTGCCGTTGAAAAGTTGACAGTCGTCAGGCCCGGCGAAAACTGGGCTGACAGCTCCAGATTATCAAAGCCAACGACCGATAATTGGTCCGGCACCGAAATACCCAAATCCCTCGCTTCAAACAATGCGCCGATGGCAAACACGTCATTGCCGCAAATCACGGCCGATAAATCCGGGGTGTACTCAAGCAACGTACGCAAACCGATGCGCCCATCCTCAAAACCCAGAGGTCGTTCGATATGTCGCTCGCTCGGCAAGCTGAGGCCCTCTGTGGCCAAAGCCTCCGCTATGCCTGCCAAGCGAAGAACTGCGCGCTCATTGGTTTCTGCTGCAAGATCAATAAAGCCGATTTTTTTATGTCCGAAGTCTAATAGATACCGGGTTAGCTCTTTTGCAGCGGTCCGAAAGTCTGGTCCCACCGAAGGGTACGGGCTGTCGGGCGTGTAAATGTTGGCGTTGACAAAGGGAATATTTCGGCCCTGCAGCAACTCGTAAAGGCTGTTTGAGCGCTTGGCCCCGCACAGGACCACACCGTCAACGCCGCTTTCGATAAGGCTGTGCAACTCATCGGCCTCGTGATTGGGATCAAAGTCATAGACACCTACCAAGAGGGTATATCTACTTTTACTGAGCCGTTTTTGCAGAGCGCCAATAAAATGCGTGAAAATAGAATCGTCAATCGTCGGGATGAGCACACCGATGCGGTGGCTCTGTTTTGAGCCCATCGCCCGGGCGGCACTGTCGGGAATATAGTCAAGTTGACGCGCCGCCTCAAACACGCGCTCAAGCGTTTTGGGTTTGACCGAATCCGGTCGATTAAACGTGCGCGATACGGTCGCGGTCGACACCCCGGCAGCGCGGGCAACATCGCGAATACTGCTGGACCCGTTTGGCAAAAGCTTATGATTTCGTCCATCATTGTCAGGCATTTTTTGCGTCCACTCGACTCTTTGATTGACTCTTTGATTGGCAGTTTCTCGGTAGAATAACCCAATTACGCCACTGCGAACACCAAATCCTCAAAGTAATCATGATAGGAAACGGTTACATTTTATTACAGCGTTACAGACATTTAGCACAATATCTCCCAGCTATTCTAATATTTCTTGAACTATTTCAAAATTAAAGCTAGCGTAATAATGTAAACGGTTACATTTTAACATGATGTAAGACCTTCGATCACGCTCTTTCACGGTGGTCGTTGTTATTTCAGCAAGCGTGAAGATGCGCAACTCAATCGGGAGGAAAGAAAGAATGATAAAAGTTTTAACTTCACTGGCAGTGGCTGCGGGGATCAGCGTGGCTGCCCTCGGCACCGCCTGGGCCGCCGACCTTAAGGAAATTACCGTAGGGTATTTCCAGGAATGGCCGACCCCGAATATGGCGGCAATGCTCGACAAAACTTATGACAAAGAGATGGGCGTCAAGATCAAATGGCGGTCGTTTGGCAACGGCAATGAAATGTCGGCGGCTATGGCATCTGGCAACTTGCAGATCGCCTTCAGCCAAGGGTTGGTGCCGTTTGTTGTTGCTGTCAGCAAAGGCCTGAAGATCAAGATGGTCAGTGTGGCGGTCTCTTATGCCGAGGCGGATAACTGCGTTGTTTCCAAGGCTTCGGGCATTACCCAAGCCAATGCCAAGGAGCTTGAGGGCAAAAAGGTCGGCACGTCGATTGGCAATGTAACCCATTACAAACTTCTGCGCATGCTCAAATATCTTGGTGTTGACGCCAACAAAGTTGATATCGTGCAAATGAACGCAACGGACGCCGCTGTTGCCTTTGCGCGCGGCGACATTACCATGGGTTGTGGCTGGGGTGGCGGTTTGCTGCGTATGCTGAAAACAGGTAATCTGTTGATGACCGCTGCTGAACAAGAAGCCCTTGGTATTCGCGTCTTTGATGTGGTTTCGGTGACCGACGATTTTCTGAACCAGCACCCGGATTTGATCCAAAAATTCATCGACGTGACTGAAAGCGCCAATGCCGCTTATGCTGCCGACCCGGCGGCTGTCATGCCCAAGATCGCAAAAGCCTCGGGAATGGATCTGGCCGATGCCAATCAGATCATGGCGATGTTCACCTTCCCCACCAAGGCCGAACTGGCGTCTAAAGACTGGTTTGGTGGCACTATTCAAAAATTCACTAAACAAGTCGCTGACTTCTTTGTGGCTCAAAAACAGATGGATAGCGCGCTGGCGGATTATAGTTCGACCATCACCGACAGATTTCTCAAATAGATCATTCATCCCTTGGGTGCGGTTACGACGCCGCACCCATATTTTTCTCACGATATGAAGGACGTAGCCATGAAAGCCTTGAGCGTCGACGGGGTTTCGATGACCTTCACTCTACCGGGAATGTTTCCGATACACGCGCTAAAAGATGTCTCATTTCGCCTTGAGGAAGGGGAATTGCTGTCGGTTCTCGGGCCATCAGGATGCGGTAAAACTACACTTCTGAACATTGTCGCCGGTTTTCTAGCCCCGACCGAGGGCGAGATTACGCTGGACGGCAAGCGGGTGGTCGGGCCGAGTGCCGAGCGGGGTATGGTGTTTCAGCAAGGGGCACTTTTTGAATGGCTGACGGTTGAAAAGAACATTGCCTACGGTCCCACAATGGCTCACAAACCGCGCGCTCAGATCAAGGAGATTGTCGATCATCTGCTTGAAACCGTCG
>CAYPUW010000329.1:0-2769 GCA_964413925.1 uncultured Rhodobacter sp.
AAAGCTGAACACAAGCAAGATGTACAAACGTGCGTTAGGTTTCAGGGTAAAACCGCCGATCGATATACAAAACGTCGACAAACATATCGAGCCACACCCGCCCGCTTTCCCCCGGCGGAAACAGATCAATCAGACCGCCGCGAATGGCGTAGCAGCCCCGCTCCATCACCGTTGGCGCCTGATTAAAGCCCATGCGAACCAAAAACTGCCGCAAGGCGCGCTCGTCAATCTGCTTGCCCACGGTGGCCACAAAGCTCGAGCTTTGCATCAGCGCGCGCGCCGGCACTCGTTGGGTCGCGGCGTTAACCGTGGTTAACAACAGGAACGGTTTGGTAAATCCTTGCGCCAACATGGCCAGCGTTGCCATGCGCGCGGCGGAAACATCGCTGTTGGGGGAAATCCTGTCATATGGCAGACAATCCCACGCGGGAAACACGAATACCGGCAGGGAGGGTGCAAAAAACCGCAGCGAGTTTTTAATCTCGTCAAGCCGTTTATCGTCGCGCGCGATGTGGACGACCGGCCCGGCCTGTCGCACCACCAGATCAGAGAGCAAGTGCGCGTCAAACCCTTCGGGCGCGCCGCCGACGGTTATTCTGGTTGTTTGCGGCTCAGACGCCATAGCCATGCGACCTATAAAACGGTCGCGTTAAGGTTATGCCACATGCCCCAGAACGCCGTGATAAAGATCGAAACCAGACCGATCACCTGATTGAAAAACCTTTGACGAGCCAGACGCGAGCGCAGCAAGTCCCCCGCCAGACCACCGACCTGAAAATTGCGTGCGGCGCGAACCGACAGAACCGCCACCAGTGACAAAGGGGCAATCAACAAAAACACCGCCTGCGCGATCTCGACCTTGTACCAGAACCCGAGCAGGCCGAGGCCGGACAGCACAAAGAACCCGGCCGCCACCAACCACGCACCGGACACATCAAAAATATGCACCAGACGGTTGGCATTGATACGCACCAGCGCCTCCAGATCATCCTGCGCGGGGCCTGTTTCTGCACGACGCGCGCGTGTCACCGCGTCAAACGGCACGCCAAGCGTCCAATGGGCGGTGGTGGACCATGTGACCGCGACCACAATCCAGTACCAGACCGAGGTGAAGGATCGCATGTCGATGATTTCAAGTACGCTTGTATACCAGTCCAAGGGGAACCCCTTTTAGTGTTGATGTGCCTAAGGCGAGCGTGAGACGCAGAAAATCCGCCGCGCGTCTTGCTAATCTCTTGTTATTCTGCTCTGCGCCATGCCAAGTAAACCGGAAAGTCACAAAGGACAAGTTTATGCGCCCCACAATCGCACATTTTCCGCAAGCCCGCTCTCGCCGACTGCGCCGAACACCGGCTTTGCGCTCTCTTGTCAGGGAAAACTCGCTGGCGGTCAGCGATCTAATCTGGCCTGTGTTCATCCGCGAGGGCGATGATGTGAGCGAGCCTGTGGACTCCATGCCGGGGGTCAACCGGATCAGCGTTGACCATGCGGTGCGCGCAGCCGAACGCGCGGCGCATCTGGGCATCGGGGTGATGGCGCTGTTTCCCTACACCGATCCCGCACATAAAACCCATGATTGCGTTGAGGCGTGGAACCACGACAATCTCGTCAACCGCGCCACCCGCGCCATTAAGGCCGAAGTACCCGAGATGGCGATTATGCTGGATGTGGCGCTGGACCCTTATAATTCCGACGGTCACGACGGTTTGGTTGTCAACGGCATCGTGCAAAATGACGAGACGCTGATCGCGCTGGAACGCCAAGCGCTAGTGCAGGCCGAAAACGGCGCCGACATCCTTGGCCCGTCTGATATGATGGACGGACGGATCGGTTTTATCCGCCATGCGCTGGAGGCCAACGAGTTTCAGTCAACCGCGATCATGTCCTATTCGGCCAAATATGCCTCGGCGTTTTACGGCCCGTTTCGCGATGCGGTCGGCTCTGTCGGCGCGCTCACTGGTGACAAGAAAACCTATCAGATGGACAATGCCAACAGCGACGAAGCCTTGCGCGAAGTTGCGCGCGATATCGCCGAGGGGGCGGATATGGTGATGATCAAACCGGGGATGCCGTATCTTGACATCTGCCAGCGGGTGAAGGCCGAGTTCGGGGTGCCGACCTATGCCTATCAGGTGTCGGGCGAGTATGCGATGCTGTCCGCCGCCCATCAAAACGGCTGGCTTGATCGTAACCAGTCGGTAATGGAGAGCCTTTTGGCCTTTAAGCGCGCCGGCTGTGACGGGATATTAACCTATTTCGCACCACTGGCCGCTGAGTTGATTTTGGCGCAAAGATAATGCGGGGATAATCGCGTGCTCATCGGCAGAGACCCGCCTAATTTTAGGCAAAAACCGTGATTGCACCGCGTGACTTTGCCTGCCTGATCCACTATACTTGGTGGTGATCCGGCACTCAAGACCGAGATAGAGCAGATAGACAGAGCAGATTTCGAGGACACTCTCATGAACAAATGGACCCGTCGCACGTTTTTGGTCGGCGCAGGCAGCACGTTGGCCGCTTGTGGAAATGGAATTGGCAACAGCCGGGGCGCGCGGATTGACTACCGTGTCGAACTGGCGCTCAAGCAAATGTATAACGAGATCCCCGGCTCACGCGATCTGGCGGATCGGGCGGCAGGGATGCTGGTGATGCCGACCATCACCAAGGCCGGTTTTGGATTTGGCGGCGCGTATGGCGAAGGAACGCTGATGATTGGCGGTGCGCCGGTCGATTACTATACGGTCGCGCAAGGCAGCTATGGATTTCAGC